>JANPCT010000038.1:0-6677 GCA_031431095.1 Acidobacteriota bacterium
CGCGCGGCGCGACGATCGCCTGAATGGTGTTGGCGTTCGTGGCGTTCTGGTTCCCGCTGGAGTAGCAGGATGGGTGCCACTGGCGACCACTGTCCAGAACCGTGTAGGCTGTTGCGAAACGCCACCATAAGGCGCTGAAAATAATAGGTTTATCTGGCGTGACGAGAACCGGGTGAGTACACGAAAACGGACGGACGGGAAGCCGTATTCCAAGGCCTTGGATTGTGCAATCCAAGGGGATTTGTTCAGCGCGCTAGTTGAAGCTGGCCACGCGCCGGCGGAGGGTCTTGACGTGCTCCCAGATCTGGGCGGATTCCGATTCCTCTTGTTCGTCCCCGTCGTGACCGTCTGAGGACGGATCGATGTCGTGCTCGTGCTTATGGGCCTCGCCACGCGGCATCAGGCGCAAGTAGGCTTCGAGGTCCTTGAGCGCCGCGGCGAAGTCGTCCATGTGGTACGCAAGCAGGCCGCGATCGCGCAACTCCGACAGAGCCGACGGGTCCACGGCCAGCAGCAGGTCCGCGATCGCACGCGCCTGCGGGAATGAGCTCATGCGAACGTAGAGGCGCTTCAGATTCACCAGCATGCGGACGACGATGTGCTGACGGGTGGCGGTGGCAAGAAGCCCATGGTCGAACGCCGCGTCGTCGCCGACATGCTGGCGTAGGAGCTGCCGGCAGTCGACTTCGGAGAGGAGCGCGCCCGAATGGAAAGGATCGACGATGACGTCTTCCATTTCGCCAGGGCCCGCCGGTGCGCGCACCAGGAAGTGACCGGGGAAGTTCACCCCTTCGAGGCGTAGTCCCGCTCGCCGCCCGATCTCGAGGTAGACCACCGCGAGACTGATCGGGATGCCGAGCCGGCGATCCAGCACCTCGTTCAGAAAGCTGTTGCGAGGATCGTCGTAATGCTCTCGATTGCCGCTGAAGCCCAGCTCTTCGTAGAGGTAGGCGTTGAGGGTGGCGATCAGGACCGGCGCCGGCGCACCGTCGTGGCGCTGCAGGCGTCCGGCAGCCGCCTCGCCCATTCGCTCCAGCCTTTGCAGATAGGGCGCCGCGTCCAACGCGGGATATTCGACGCCGGCAATCGCCAACGCCGCCGGCGCCAGTGCGGCGCCAGGCTCGTTCAGCGCGCGCAGCAGATCATCCGCGATGCGGGGCAGGCGCGCCATGAGAGGTAGTGGCACGGATCGATTGTAGCGCGGACGCATGCAGTGGAGTTATCGACACCGCAGGTCACGAACGATAAGGCAGGCGGAAGGTCGCCGTCAGCGGAGCGCTTCGAGCCTGCGGATGGACTCCACCGTGATCTGTTCGAGCGAGTCGGCGATGGCGTCGGCATCCGTGAGTGTGTCGCGGGGATAGGTATGGGTCACCGCGATCGTTCGCATCCCGGCGGCTCGCGCGGATTGCAGTCCCCAGTGCGAGTCCTCGATGGCCACGCACGCGCCGGGTGGCACCCCGTGCAGGACGGCGGCACGCAGATACGGATCCGGCGCCGGCTTCGATTGTTCGGTGTCGCCTGACGCGACGATGAATTCGAAGGCGTCGAGCAATCCAGCAGCGCGGAGGATCAACTCGATCTCGCTGCGTAACGCGCCGGAGGCGATTCCGAGAGGCCACCCCGCGCCCAGACGCTCAACCAGCGACGCCGCTTCAGGGTAGAGCACACCGCCCCCGGCGACGAGCGCCTGGAAGCGCCTCGACTTCTCCTCGATCAGCATCTCGATCTCTTCGTCGCCGAACAGCAGGTTGAAGTCCTCGCCAATCTTCTGGAAGACGCCGGCATCGTCATAGCCGAGATACCGCTCTTCGTAGGCGGCGCGGTCGATGTGAATGCCCTGCGGCTCCAGCATCTCCTGGTAAACGCGGAGATGCAGCGGCTCCGAATCAGCCAGGACGCCGTCGAAGTCGAACACGATCGCTTGAACGTTCACAGGGTCAGGCCTCACAACCACGGCTTCCTGCCACAACGATCCAACCGGGGACACAGGCCCGAAGCATCATGTGGTCTTTGTATCTTAGTGATCTCCGTGCGCAGCCGTCGGCCGTGAGATTTACCGTTTCGGGCCCGCCAGGCGCTCCCCAACGCGAATCGGGACCTTGAGCCGGCTTTCCGGCGGCGGGTAGGGGCAATCGTACGACGCGTTGAACAGGCAGAACGGGTGATAGGCCCGATTGAAGTCCAGATCGTAGAGTCCGGTCGTGGTGCGGTCCAGGTCCAGGTAGCGGCCGCCTTGATAGGTCTCCACACCGTTGGTCAGATCGCCGAACGGAACGAACAGCCGTTGCATGTCCTTCTCGTCCGCCTCGACGAACGCGCCGAGCGACCGCGGCTGTCGATTGAGGGTGAATGCGAGCGTTCCGACGCGCCGCATCTTCCGGCGTTGTCCTGTCGAGGTCGGCATTTCCACCGGCGGGCCGGGGGGCGCGGGCTCGAGCGAGGCGGGCACGCGATACGCGGGATCCACCGCAAAGTACGGCAGAGGAGCGAACGAGGCGCGGCGTTCCTCGGGGACAGGTGATTGCGGAGACTCCCGCATGAACTGGTCCTTTTCCGAGTGCCAGGCAGCAATCTGCTGCGGATACGAAAGCGCCGGCTTGGAGCAGCCGGTCCCCAAGAGCAGCGCCAGGACGGGCAGCGCCCCGAATCCCTTCCACGCCTGATAACGATTGAGCCTCATGCTGTCTTGAGCGGTGAATATCTATATCTTCTCTCATGAAGGCGCCGATGCTCTCGCCGTGTTGTTGTTATTCAGCTCCGTCGCATGTTCGAAGGAACGGGGCTTGGCCGCCACCGAAGGTGGCAAGCCGCACGCCGTCAGGATGGAAGCGGCCCCGGTTCGTGACGTCCGCCGCCAGGTCGATGTGGTCGGCACGCTGGCGGCGCGCGAAGAAGTCGTCGGTGCCGAAGTCGCGGGCCGCGTGTCGCGGGTCGTGCACGATCTCGGCGATCGGGTGGGCGCCGGCGCATAGGGTACACGTCCGCGCGACGCGCCGGTCGCCACTGCGCTCGAGCTGATGAGATCGGCGAATCCGTTAGTCAGCGTCCGCGCGCCGCGGCACGGCCGGGCGGGGGCACATATGCGCGAAGCGCGGCGAGAGAGGTCTCGCGCCGGAGTCGCAGTTTCCTGCTGGACTTGAGTCCGGACTCGACGCGCCGGAGTCGGAGTTTTCTGCTGGACTCGAGTCCGGAGCTAGAAGACGTACGCGCGCCGTTCGACGGTGGCGTCGGCCAGTTGGCGGCGCAGGACCACGGTATTGATCGGCGTCACTTTCAGGAACCTGCGCAGAGCGGCGAGCAGCGTGCGAAGGGTGTCGCCGTCCGCCATTGCCGCCAGCGCGGTCTTTGCTGCCGCGTCGACGCGGGTGACGGCGTCGTTGACGTAGACGCGCGCCGCGGCTTCGTGCAGGGCGGTGCCGGCCTGCATGGCTCGACAGACCGCGCTCTCGGAGGCGTAGGTGTCGATCGCGATGTCGGCCGCGGCAAGGAGCACTTCCTGCTCGTCAGCGAGGTTGGCGCCGTAGGTCTGCATGGCGGTGCCGAGCACCATCAGCGCGACCTTCTTCATGGCCGCGACGGCGCGTTGCTCGGCCTCGAGCGGCGCGTCTCCCGCGGACTCCATCGGTGGCGGGGACATGATCTCGTCCATCAACCGCTTTGCGGCGGGGATGAGCGGCAGGGTTCCCTTGGCGGCGCGCCGCGCCAGCATCCCGGGAATCAGCAGGCGATTGATTTCGTTGGTGCCTTCGAAAATCCGGTTGACCCGGGCGTCGCGATAGTGGCGCTCGGCGGGGTAGTCGCGCACGAAGCCGTTGCCGCCATGGATCTGCACGTTCTCGTCGAGGATGAAGTCGAGCGTCTCGCTGCTCGCGACCTTCAGGATCGATGCCTCGACCGCGAACTCCTCGAGCGCCGCGAGGATCTGCTGCGGCGCATGCCCCGCCTGGAGCGTCGCGTCAATCAGGCCTGTCGTTCGATAGAGCATCGCCTCGACGGCGTATTGCCGCGACACCATGTCGCCAAGCTTCTGCCGGATGGCGCCGAAGGACGCGATCGGCTTGCCGAACTGCTTGCGCTGCGCGGCGTAGCGCGCGGCCTCTTCGATTGCGACACGGGCGCCGCCGCTGCACATGGCGCCGAGCTTCAGGCGTCCGTAGTTCAGCGTGTTGAACGCGATCTTGTGGCCCTTGCCGATTTCACCGAGCAGGTTGGCCGCGGGGACCTGCGCGTCCTGGAGGATCAGGGGCGTCGTCGACGACCCCAGCAGGCCGAGCTTGTGTTCTTCGTTGCCGGTGCTGACACCCGCGAAGCTGCGTTCGACGATGAAGGCGCTGAAGGCCTCGCCGTCCACTTTCGCGAAGACGATGAACACGTCCGCGAAGCCGCCGTTGGTGATCCACATTTTCTCACCGGTGAGCAGGAAGCTGCCGTCCGGCTGCCGCGTGGCGCGGGCGCGCGCGCCGAGCGCGTCGGAGCCCGATCCGGATTCGCTGAGCGCGTAGGCGCCAATCGTGTCGGCGCTGACCAGCGACGGCAGGTACTTCTGTTTCTGCTCCTCGGTTCCGAAGCAGAGGATGGGGGTGATGGCGAGTCCGGTCTGTGCGCCGAACGTCGTCGCGAACGAGGCGCAGCGTCCGACCGCTTCGCCGACCACCACTGAGGAGACTTTGTCGAGATCGAGTCCTCCGTAGGCTTCGGGGACGTCCGCCGCCAGCAGTCCGAGCTCGCCGCAGCGGCGTCCGAGTGAGCGAGCGAGGGCCCAGTCCTTCTGTTCCAGCCGTTCGAGCGACGGCAGCACTTCCTTGTCGATGAACGCTTCAGCCGTCTGGCCGATCATCCGCTGCTCGTCGTTCAGGCGTTCGCGCGTGAAGACGGCGTCAGCCGCCGTCCCGTCGATTAGCCACGAGCCGCCTTGCGTCAACGTGTCGGTTGCCATTGAGATTCTCCAGACTGCTTGGCGGCGTTCACGCGCGTTCGAAGATGCCTGCCGCCCCCATGCCGCCGCCGACGCACATGGTGACGAGTCCGTAGCGGGAGCCGCGGCGCTGCATCTCGTGGAGGATGGTCGCGGTCAGCTTGGCGCCGGTGCAGCCGAGCGGGTGGCCGAGCGCGATGGCGCCGCCGTTGACGTTGAGGCGGTCGGAATCGATCGGCAGTTCGCGGAGGCAGGCGATCACCTGAGCGGCGAAGGCCTCGTTCATCTCGACGAGGTCCATCTGGTCGAGCGTCAACCCTGTTTGTCTCAGGACTTTGCGCACCGCCGGTACCGGTCCGATCCCGAACCGCTCCGGCTCCACCCCCGCGGTGGCAAACCCGACGAACCGTCCCAGCGGGGTCAGACCCCGCTCGCGCATGCGCTCGCCGCTCATCACCACCACCGCGGCCGCGCCGTCGCTCATTTGCGACGAATTGCCCGCCGTCACGGTGCCTTTTGCATGAAAAGCGGCCTTCAGCTTCCCCAGCGCTTCCATCGACGTCTCCCGTCGCGGCCCCTCATCCACCCCGAACCCGGGGTCTGACCCCGAGGGGGTCTGGCCCCCGCCCGGCCGGGGTCTGACCCCGGTTTGTACGCTCACTTCGGAGGACGAGCGCGAGGGGTGGGCGTGCGCGCGGTTGGCTGACGCAGCCGGTGGTATCGCAGAAAGTGCTCTGGCACCGAGAGGGACGACCACCACTTCCTGCGTGAAGCGACCGGAGTCGATAGCGGCTATGGCGCGCTGGTGACTGCGCAGCGCGAAGGCGTCCTGTTCCTCGCGCGTGATGCCGTAATCGCGGACGTGATTCTCCGCGACGAGTCCGGTGGTGAGATAGACATCAGGGTAGCTGTCGACGAGCGCGGGATTGGGCGCGACCTTGTGGCCCCCCATCGGAACCATGCTCATCGACTCCGTCCCGCCCGCGACGACCACGTGCGCCGCGCCAAGCATGACCCGCTCGGCCGCGTAAGCGATCGCCTGCAGTCCGGACGAACAGAAGCGATTGACGGTGACGGCCGACGCGGTGACCGGAATGCCGGCGCGCAGGCTCGCGATGCGGGCGACGTTCAGGCCCTGCTCCGCCTCCGGCATCGCGCAGCCGAGGATGACGTCCTCGACCTCCGCCGGATCAAGCTCCGGCACGCGGCGGAGCGCGGCCTCGATCGCGACCGCCGCGAGCTCGTCGGGACGGACGTGGCGCAGGGCGCCGTTTGGCGCCTTGCCGACGGGCGTGCGGACGGCGGCAACGATGAACGCGTCAGCCATGGAAATCCTTCACCAGATCCTCGAGAGCTTCGCCGACTTCCGTCGTGTGCCCGTCGAACAGATGATCCGCGGCATCGATGATCACCAGCTCCTTCGGTTCGGGCAGCGCGCTGTAGAACTTCCACATCTCCTCCAGGGGACAGATATCGTCCGCCTCTCCCTGGATGAAAAACTTGGCCTTGGTTGACGCCTTCGTGCCCGAGAAGTCGTACCCCTCACGCGTCACCGGCGGGGCCACGCCAATGAGAACACTGACGCGGTCGTCGCCGGCACCGCACTCCAGCGCGATCCAGGAGCCGAAGGAGAATCCCGCCGACCAGAGCGGGATGCTCGGATACCGCGCGTGCATGTAATCCAGCGCGGCCCGGTAATCACTTTGTTCGCCAGGCCCGCCGGTGAACGACCCTTCGCTGCCGCCGACGCCGCGGACGT
>JANPCT010000039.1:0-2477 GCA_031431095.1 Acidobacteriota bacterium
CCGGCAGATCGCGGCGGAGTGGGACAATCGCAAGAAGCTGGCTCCGGGGGTCACCACGCCGGAGATCGATGCGATGCTCGCCGCCGCGCGCGCCGCCGGAGCCGACAGCGGCAAGGTGTGCGGCGCCGGCGGAGGCGGGTGCCTTTTCTGTTTCGCGGAGCCGGACAGGATTGGCGCCGTGCGGCAGGCGCTCGCCGACAGCGGAGCCCGGGTCCTCGACTTCACGATCGAGAGTCGCGGACTGGTGATCGAATCGTCCTAGACGCACACTGGCGCGTTGCTTCACGACGGCCACAGCGCGTACGAAGACCACCGGACCCGTTGTGGTCGCTGCGGCCGTCGTGATCCCCGTGATCGAACGGTGACAGTTGGATAACCTCGCCATTGCCCGCGTGCTCGCCGAGATTGGTGACCTCCTCGAGATCAAGGGGGAAAACCCTTTCAAGATCCGCGCGTACCGGAACGCCGCCGAAACGGTCGCTCACGAGATCAACGGTGTTGCGGCGCTGAGCGCAGCCCAACGGCTGGAGCTCCCGGCCATCGGCAAGGACCTCGCGGCGAAAATCGGGGAGCTTGTCGACACCGGGGCCATCCGCTCTCACCAGGATCTGCTGCAGGAGTTTCCACCCACCATCCTCGACCTCCTCCACTTGCAGGGCGTGGGACCGAAGACCGTGGCGCGACTCTACGGGGACCTCGGGGTCCGCACCCTCGAGGAGCTCGAGCAGGCAGCGCGGGACGGACGCGTCCGGGCGATGAAAGGCATGGGCGCGAGGAAGGAAGCGCTGATCCTGGAGGCGCTGGAAGAACAGCGGCGCTTCGTCGGACGCCGCCTCATGGCCGAGGCCTACGACACCGCAGCCGCGCTCGTCGCCGCGCTTCGTGAGCATGCGCCCGCCGCCGAGATCGCGATGGTCGGCAGTCTGCGCCGCGGCTGCGAGACGTGCGGCGACCTCGACATCCTCGCGGCTGGGGCGCCGCCGTCGCTGATGGACACCTTCACCGGTTACCGGCTCGTGGAGCGCACCCTCGCGCACGGCGATACGAAGTCCAGCGTGCGTCTGTGGGGAGGCTTCCAGGCCGATTTGCGGCTCGTGCCCCGAGAGAGCCTGGGTGCGGCGCTGCAATATTTCACCGGCTCTAAGGCCCACAACATCGTCATGCGCGATCGCGCGATACAGCGCGGGCTGAAGCTGAACGAGTACGGGCTGTATCGACTGGAAGACAACGTGCGCATCGCCGGTGAAGACGAAGCGGGCATCTACGCGGCGCTCGGCCTGCCCTTGATTCCGCCGGAGCTGAGGGAGAATCGCGGCGAATTCGCGGCCGCCGAGGCCGGCGCCCTGCCCCGGCTCGTGCAGCTCGGCGATCTGCAGGGAGACCTCCATTGCCATACGACGGCGACGGACGGGCGCGATGATATCGAAGCCATGGCGCGCGCCGCCCGGGCCGCGGGCCTGCGCTACCTGGCGGTGACGGATCACAGCCAGGCACTTGCGATGGCGAACGGGCTCAACGAAGCGCGAGCCCTGGCTCACGCGCGAGCCGTCCGCGACATCAACAATCGTCTCGAGGGCATCACGCTCCTCGCCGGTATCGAGTGCGACATCCGCGCCGACGGGTCGATGGATCTCGCTGACGGCTGCCTCGCCGAGCTCGACATCGTCATCGCGTCGATCCATTCCGGATTCAACCAGGAACCGGCGGAAATGACGGAGCGGATTCTCAAGGCGATTGCGTGCCCCTGGGTGGATGTCCTCGGCCATCCGCTGGGACGGCTTATCCTGAAGCGCGAGCCGCACAAAGCCGATATGACGCAGGTGATTCACGCCGCAGCCGCCGCCGGTGTCGCCCTGGAAATCAACGCGCAGATCGACCGCCTCGACCTGGATGATCTCCATGCCCGCCAGGCGCGCGACGCGGGAGCGCGCATCGTCATCGACTCCGATTCGCACGGCACCGGCGGCTTCGGCGCGCTGCGCTGGGCGGTCGCCGTCGCCAGGCGCGCATGGCTGAGTCCTGGCGACGTGCTCAATACGCTGCCGGTGGACGAGTTCAGGAAAGCCTTGAGGCGGCACCAGCGATGAGCGCGGAGAAGATCGCCGAGATCCGCAGGATGTACTTCGTGACAACGCCGAAAACCGTGCAACGGGACTTCGATCGCGCGATCGACATTCTCAAGACGCTCAAAGACGACGAGGAGCGAGCCAAGGCGGCCGTGTTCATGGAAGGCCTGAACGAGCTGCGCAAGGAATGGAAGCTGAAACGCTAGCCTAGCCCTTTCCCTTCGTCAGCATCTTCTTGGCCAGCAGGCGCAGCCCCTCCTTCGCGTTGCGATCGGTCGTGATCATCTTCAGGTCCTTCTCGTGCAACCGCTGCACGAACGACATCGCAATCGCCGGCGGCGTCTTCGGGTGCTTGCAGAGGCCGAGGATGATCCACACCTCCGCCCACGTAGTCGTGAAGATCGAACCGAA
>JANPCT010000040.1:0-3710 GCA_031431095.1 Acidobacteriota bacterium
CGACCGACGCCGCGCGCCGCGAGATCCCCCTCAGGCTCACGCCGCGGCGCCGCTCGGCGCGATCGATCAAAATGGCGGCAGGCGGCGAAGCGCCGCGTGCCGGCTCGGTGAATCTCGCGGCCCGGCGCCGCGCAGCAGGTGGACAGCGCTGATGGCAATGCTCGAGTTATATCTGATCCGCCACGGAGTGGCGGAGGACCGCGGCAAGGACTGGCCCGACGACTCGACGCGGCCGCTCACGCCGGAGGGAATCGCCCGGCTGCGCAAGGCTGCGCACGGCCTCAACCGTCTGGGCATCGGTTTCGATCAGATCGTCACCAGCCCGCTCGTGCGCACGCGGCAGACGGCTGACGTCTTCTCGGAGGAACTCAAGTCGAAGCCGCCGATCGTGACCTCCGACGCGCTGGCGCCCGCCGGCACCCCCGCCTCCGTGGTCCAGGAGATCACGCGGCATGTGCGCAAGGCGCGGGTCGCGCTCGTCGGCCACGAGCCCAACCTCGGCGAGTTGGCCGCGCAGTTGATCGGCGCGCGCAATCCGTTGGAGTTCAAGAAGGGCGGCGTGTGCCGCATCGACTTCGACATGCTGCCACCCAAGGGGGGCGGCATGCTGCGCTGGTTTCTCACTCCCAAGATGCTCCGCGAGCTAGGCGAGTAGCTCCCGGCGGATCACCCGTCCGATCTCCTGCGCGGCAAGCGTGTCGAATACGTGCGGTCCGCCGCGCTGCCCGATCCGCCGGTAGAGCGCAATCAGCGTCGTCTCGTCGTCCACCGCTTCGTCCTGCGCCACTTCGATCGCGTGCTGCAGCTCATGGCCGAGCAGCGCGACCGCTTCGTCCGGCGCCCCACGCAGCGTGATCTGGATGCGCACGTAACGCTGGCCGTGCGCCGTCGGCAGCATCATCATCCGTCCTTCCAGCGCGCCGGGCAGCCGCGGCACTTCTTCGATGTAGACGAGCACGTCACTGTGCTCCAGCCGCGCCATCAGCGCGGCGAACGTCGGCGAGTCACGGAAGCCGCGCTTCAGCAGGTGGCGCACCAATCGATCCTGCGTGCGGACGTGACGGTAGGGCGAGTCGAGCGCGGCGCTCTCGGTGAGCGGCGCGGATGCGAGGGACGATGTCAGGAGCAGCGACGCGAACAGAAACATGGGACCTCCCGTCCAGGGGTGGACCCTCACTCATCCTCGTGCCGTTAGACGGGACATCGCCGCAAAGGTTTGGCAGCGTGCGGTCTTGCGACGATCGGACAGTGCGCGACGCGATATCGGGACGACAGCCGAGCTACGCTGTGGCCGGAATCCCCGTCCGTACCACGGCGCCCTTCGGCACCACGATGATGCCCTCGCGGATATACCAGCCGTCGCCGTCCGCCTCCATCGTGTTACCGACGTTCACCAGGCGTACGCCGTCGGCGATGCGGGCGTTCTTGTCCATGATGACGCGGTCGAGAACGACGTCGCGCCCGATGCCGAGCGCGACCTCGCCGGCGCCGCCATCTTCGTCCTGGTAGTAGTCGGCGCCGAGCAGGACCGAGCGGGTGACCGTCGCGCCGAGCCCGACATGCGTGCGGATGCCGACCACCGAGTCCTGGATCCGGCAGTTCTCGAGGTGGCAGCCCTCCGCGATGATCGAGCTGTCGACGTGCGTATCGTAGGTCCGTGTCGCCGGCAGGAAGCGCGGATGCGTGTAGATCGGGCGATGCGGGTGGAAGAAGTTGAACGGCGCCCCGCGCCGCGTGAGCTGGATGTTGGCGTCGTAGAAGGCCTGGATGGTGCCGACGTCGGCCCAGTAGCCGCGATAGAGGAACGCATGGACGGTGTGGGACCCGAGCGCCGCGGGAATGATCTCCTTGCCGAAGTCCACGCCGGGCCGCTTGAGGATGTCGAGCAGCACCTCGCGGGAAAAGACGTAGATTCCCATCGAGGCGACGAACGGCTTGTCGGCGGTCAGACCGCCCACCGTGACGCCGCGGGGCGCGCTGCTTTTCATCTCGGCCAGACGCGTCGCCGCCGGCTTCTCCTCGAAGCCGTTGATGTGGCCCATTGCGTCGAAGCGAAAGATGCCCATCTGCGTCGCGTCCGCCGGGTTCACCGGTTGCGCCGCGATGGTGATGTCGGCCTGGCTTTCGATGTGCGCGTCGAGCAGTTCGCAGAAATCCATGCGGTACAGGTGATCGCCCGCGAGGATCAGGTAGTGCTCCGCCTCGTAGGCGGAGAAGTGGCGCGACGCCTGGCGCACGGCGTCGGCCGTCCCCTGGAACCAGTCGCTGTTGTCGGGCGTCTGCTCCGCGGCGAGCACTTCGACGAAGCCATCGGAAAAGAGATCGAGACGATAGGTCTGCGCCACGTGGCGGTTGAGTGAGGCCGAGTTGAACTGCGTGAGCACGAAGATCTTCTTCAGGCCGGCGTGCAGGCAATTGCTGATCGGAATGTCGATCAGCCGGTACTTGCCGCCGATCGGCACGGCCGGCTTCGAGCGCATGTGGGTGAGCGGATAGAGCCGCGTCCCCCGTCCGCCGCCGAGGATGAGTGTCAGCACGTCGTTCATGATTCGATCTTAAACTGCCTGCGCGTGGTTTGAACTCGCCGCCGGCGCGGCGGCTGTCCTTGCCGGCACGATCGCGCCGGTGGCAGGTTCGTCACGGTCTCGGTCGAGGATTTCGCACCGCTCCAGTACAGCCGGCCGCCGGCACGTTCGGACGCCTGACCGGCACCGTCGGCCGCACGGTGGGTCTCGGCACGCCGCGGCAGATTCAATTCGCGTTGAGGTTCTCCTGCTAGGACCGGCGCGGATGTCTTACCGGCCGGCGGCCGGTGATCGGTCTCTCATCCGGGGCGGCTGGTGTCCGGCGGACAGATGTTCCGCAGCGCGCCGGCCGGCAACCCCCGGCCGATCACCGGGCGCCAGCCGGGTCCAATCCGCCTGCTATGCCCAGGGGCCCTTGCGCGCGTGGCACCGGCAGGGTAGTCTCGCTTCGCAATCCGCGATTCCCAGTTCCCGAGGTATCTGCATGCGAACGACCTGTCTGAGTGCCCTGCTCCTGCTGCTTCTTTCCGCGCCGGCGATAGCGCAGTTCGACACTGCCACGGTGGTCGGCACTGTCCGCGACGGCTCGAAGGGTGTCGTTCCCGGAGCCAAGGTGACGCTGACCGCCGTCGACACCGGCATCTCGTCGTTCAAGATTGCCGGGAACGACGGCAATTACGAATTCGCGGCGGTGAAGCCGGGGCAGTACGTGGTGACGGCGGAAAAGAGCGGTTTCGCGGTCGCGCTGGTGGACAACGTCCAGGCGCAGGTCGGCGCGCGCATGCGTGTCGATCTCGAGATGCCGCTCGCGGGGGTGACCGAAAAGGTCCAGGTGACGGCCTCCTCGCCGCTGGTCGAGACCGACTCGAGCCAGAGGGGGCAGGTGATCAGCGGCGACCAGACCCGCGCGCTGCCGCTCATCTCGCGCGAGTACTCGTCCCTCGCGCTGCTCACGACGGGCGTGAAGCTCGGAGGATCGTCGCTGACCACCGGCAATACGCCGCGCGAGGGGGCGTTCAACGTGAATGGGCTGCGCAGCGTGTTCAACAACTTCCTCATCGATGGCGTCGACAACAACGCCTATGGCACGAGCAACCAGGGGTTCTCGAACCAGGTCATGCAGCCGACGCCCGACGCGATCGGGGAGTTCAAGGTCGTGACCAACAACATGAGCGCCGAGTACGG
>JANPCT010000041.1:0-3004 GCA_031431095.1 Acidobacteriota bacterium
GTCTGCATCGACGAATAGATCTGGTGGACCTTGTCGTCGCGGATCAGGTTGCGGATCGCCGGGTTCGGCACCAGGATCTCCAGCGAGACGACCCGTCCCTTGCCGTCGGCGCGCGGCAGCAGTGACTGGCAGACAATCCCCTCGATGACGAGCGAGAGCTGCGTCCGGATCTGCCCCTGCTGGTGCGCCGGGAACACGTCGATGATGCGGTTGATCGTCTGCGCCGCCGAGTTGGTGTGCAGCGTCGCGAAGGTCAAGTGCCCCGTCTCGGCGATGCGCAGGGCGGACTCGATCGTCTCCAGGTCGCGCAGCTCGCCGATGAGGACGACGTCGGGATCCTCGCGGAGCGCGGCGCGCAGCGCCTGCGCGAACCCCTGCGTGTCCTGGTGCACCTCGCGCTGGTTGACCAGGCAGCTCTTGTGCGCGTGGACGAACTCGATCGGGTCCTCGATCGTGAGGATGTGCTCGTGCCGCTCGGCATTGATCTTGTCGATCATCGCCGCCAGCGTCGTCGATTTACCCGACCCGGTCGGCCCGGTCACCAGGACCAGGCCGCGCGGGCGGTCGGCGAGGTTGGCGAGCACCTGCGGCAGGCCGAGGTCGTTGAAGCCCTTGATCTGCTCGGGAATGACGCGGTAGACCGCGGCGACGGCGCCGCGCTGGTTGAACACGTTGCAGCGGAACCGCGCGATGCCGCGGATACCAAACGAAAAATCGAGCTCGAGCGCTTCTTCGAAGCGCTTCTTCTGCGCGTCGGTCAGAACGCTGTAGGCCAGGTTCTTGGTCTCGGCCGGGCCGAGCGACGGCAGATCGAGCGGCTTGAGATGGCCGTGCACACGGATCTGCGGCGGCGTGTCGGTCGTGATGTGCAGGTCCGACCCGCTGTTGTCGACGAGCGTCTTGAGCAGTTCCGGCAGTGTGGCCATGGCATCCTTCGGCTTCGGGCTGAGGCCCTCAGTCATTTAACCGTTTCGCGCGCGACTTCCTCGATGGTGGTGACGCCCTCCATCACCTTGTGCAACCCGCTGCGGCGCAGCGTGATCATCCCTTCGTCGACCGCCTTGCGGCGCAGTTCGAGGGCCGACGCGCCGACCAGGATGAGCTCGCGCAGATCGTCCGTGATCTCCATCACTTCGTAGAGGCCGACGCGCCCCTTGTAGCCCGAGTTGTTGCAGCGCTCGCAGCCGGAGCCCTTCTGCGGGATGACCTTGGCGGCCTCCTCGGGCGTGAAGCCGGCATGCACCAGCGCCTGCGGATCGTGCGGGTGCTCGACCTTGCACTGCGTGCAGAGACGCCGCACCAGGCGCTGCGCGCAAATCAGGTTCACGGAGCTCGCCACGAGAAACGGCTCGATGCCCATGTTCATGAGACGGCTGATGGTGCTCGGCGCGTCGTTGGTGTGCAGCGTCGACAGCACCAGATGCCCGGTGAGCGAGGCCTTGACGGCAATCTCCGCCGTCTCGAAATCGCGGATTTCGCCGACCAGGATGATGTTCGGATCCTGACGCAGGAAGGAGCGCAGCGCGGCCGCGAAATTGAGGCCGATGTTCTCGCGCACCTGCACCTGGTTGACGCCGACGAGATTGAACTCGACGGGATCTTCCGCCGTCATGATGTTGGTTTCGGAGGTGTTGATCTTGGCGATTGACGAGTAGAGCGTGTTGGTCTTGCCGCTGCCCGTCGGCCCCGTGACGAGGACCATGCCCCACGGCTTGCTGATCGCGTTCTCCAGCTTGCGCAGCGAGTCGACCTCGAAGCCGAGCTTCGTCATGTCGAGCATCAGCTTGTCCTTGTCGAGCAGGCGCATGACAATCTTCTCGCCGAAGAGCGTCGGCAGGATCGAGACGCGGAAGTCGATCTCCTTGGTGCCCCCTTCGGTGTCACCGAAACGGATCTTGATGCGGCCGTCCTGCGGCAGGCGCTTCTCGGCGATGTCGAGCTTGGCCATGATCTTGATGCGCGAGGTGATCGCGTCGCGGTACTTCATCGGCGGCGCCATCACGTTGTAGAGGATGCCGTCGATGCGGAACCGGACGCGGAACTCCTTCTCGTAGGGCTCGACGTGGATGTCGCTCGCCCCCTTCTGGATCGCCGACATCAGCATCAGGTTGACGAGGCGGATGACGGGCGCCTCGCCCCCCTGCTTCTCGAGCGTCGAGACATCAATCTGCTCGATCTCCTCGAGCATCTCGACGTCGTCGCCGGCGATGTCCCCGGCGGTTTCCTCGAGTGCGCGGGTCACCATCTCGAGCGTCGCCGCGTTGTTCAGGTTGGCCTGCTGCTGCGGCACCACCTCGCGCTTCTTCTTCGGCTCCGCGGCGATGCGCGGCGGCGGGGCATTCGCCGGGTAGTAGCGCGAGATCGCGTCGCTGACCGCCGTCTCCGACGCCACGACCGGCTCGACGTTGTAGCCCGTCATGAACTTGATGTCGTCCATGGCGAACACGTTGGTCGGGTCGGTCATCGCGATCGTCAGCGTCGCCCCGGCGCGGCTGAGCGGCACGATCTGATACTTATGCGCGGTCTCGGATGGAATGAGCTTGACAATCGCGGCGTCGATCTCAAACTGCGCCAGGTTGATCGAGGGGACGCCGTACTGCTTCGAGAGCAGAGCGGTGATCTCCTCGTCCTTGACGAAGCCGAGTTTGACGAGGTTGTACCCGAGCTTGCCACCGCTGGTCTTCTGGTAAGTCAGCGCCTCCTGCAACTGCGCAGGAGTGATGCGCTTTTCTTTCAGCAGCAGCTCGCCGATGCGGACTGGCATTGGTTATAAATCGCGCTGGGGGAGACAGTTATCGTATATCACTGACATTTTTTGTCAAGAATAAATCACCCTAGAAAACGAAGCGGAGGCCGATGCCCCAACCCCGGTCGCCGCTCGCCGACCCGAAGCTCACCTGGGCATCCGCCATCGTTGCGCCGTAGACCGCGTAACTGGCCCCGATGCTGGCCACCGGCACCGCACCGGCTTGCCCCGCCATAGCGGCGGAGCCGCGACGGCGGG
>JANPCT010000042.1:0-4734 GCA_031431095.1 Acidobacteriota bacterium
CCATGTCGATCAGCTTCTGCTCTTCTTCCTGGCGCAGCGCCTCCAGCCCCTCCGACACCGGCACCCGCCGCTTGCGCGTCCGCCCCTGGAACAGTCCGGGGAGCATGTCCTTCATGTTGATGTCGACTTCCTCGACCGAGGATCCGGCGATGATTTCGAACGACGGGAACGAACGCTCGCGGACGTCAATCTCGATCTGCTTGTGATCGAGGCGGCCCTCACGAAGCTGCTCGCGCAGCCGTTGGCGCGTGCGTTGCGCCTGCTCCCGCACCGATGCCCCGGCGTCGTCGAACTCCGCGGCCGGCGGCAGCGGTGGCAGGAGGAGATCGAGGACCCGCTCCTCAGCCGCGGCACGCGCCTTCTCGCGCACTTCGGCGGTTCGTTCTTCGCGCACGAGCTCCACCGCAATCTCCGTCAGGTCCCGAATCATCGACTCGACGTCGCGGCCGACGTAGCCGACCTCGGTGAACTTCGACGCTTCGATCTTGAGGAACGGCGACTGCGCCAGCTTCGCCAGCCGGCGCGCGATCTCGGTCTTGCCCACCCCGGTCGGGCCAATCATCAGGATGTTCTTCGGCGCGACCTCCTCCGCCATCTCGGCCGGCAGTTTCTGACGCCGCATGCGATTGCGCAGCGCAATCGCGACCGCGCGCTTGGCCTGATGCTGGCCCACGACATACTTGTCGAGCTCGGCGACAATCTGCCGTGGTGTCATGGACTGGATGGTCGAGGTCGTGGACTCCGGAAGGTAGATAGGCATGGCGGCTTACAGCACTTCGATGGTCAACGAGTCGTTGGAATAGATGCAGATCGCCGCGGCAATGTGCATGGCCTGTTCCGCGATCCCGCGCGCGTCGAGGGTCGTGTGCAAAGCGAGTGCTTTCGCGGCCGCGAGCGCATATGCGCCCCCCGACCCGATCGCGACGATGCCCTCGTCCGGCTCGATCAGGTCGCCGTTGCCGGAGAGCAGGTAGGTCGATTCCCCGTCCATGACAACGAGCATGGCCTCGAGACGGCGAAGAATTCGATCCGAGCGCCAGTCCTTGGCGAGCTCCACCGCGGAGCGCTCGAGGTTGCCGCGATACTGTTCGAGCTTGGCTTCGAACCGCGCGAAAAGAGCGAACGAGTCAGCCGCGGAACCGGCAAAACCGGCCAGGATCCGGTCGTTGTAGAGCCGGCGAA
The DNA here is from genome assembly GCA_031431095.1 of Acidobacteriota bacterium. GTDB lineage: Bacteria > Acidobacteriota > Vicinamibacteria > Vicinamibacterales > 2-12-FULL-66-21 > JAICSD01. The sequence goes on from JANPCT010000042.1 coordinate 1,183, forward strand.
TCTTGCGGGCGTGCTGCTTGACGACGGTATCGCCGAACGTGACTTGGCCGTCGCTGGCCATCACGGTCTGGCCGTTATGACGAACCGCGAGGACGGTCGTAGCGTGAAACATGGTCAAAACGGGCCCAAAATCCAGTCTATCAGAGGGGACGGTGGTGCACCCCGGACAGGACAGGTTTCGCGGCGGAGCCGTCAAAAAGCCTGATTTTCGGGGTGTTCGCGGTGGCAGATCTGTTGCACAATCAGGTTGCGATAACCAGGTCTTCCCCGGGGGAAGCGCACAGGAGCGCACATGAAATCGTTGAATCTCGGGCTCGGAATCGTCATCGCCTCCTTCGCCCTTGCGGCGACTCCGGCGTCTGCCCAGAAACCTGAGAGCGGCGGGGGCGGGCAGGCGGCGGGGGCCGTCGATCGCGCCAGCGGCGGAGGCGCGCCCGAGAGCAGCGGCGGCGCCGTTGATCGCGGCAGCGTCGGCAGCAGCAACGTCCCGGCGGGCTCGAGCAGCACGGCAAGCACCAGCGGCACCGAGTTGAGCAGTCCGTCCGCGGCCGCGGCCTCACCTTCGATCAGCTTCGGCGATCGCGCCGTTCGCGAGAGCGCACCGCAGCATCGCGAAGGTTTCGGCTATCGCGTCTCGTATTCCGAGGACGGCCAGAAAGCCACGCCGCGCTCATCCGGTTCGAGCGGGGGCGGCGGCGGGTCGGCCGTGAGTCGCGGTGGCGAGTCGGCGAGCGGTTCTGGCGCCGGCGCCGGCACGCGTTCCGGTTCTGGATCCGGATCCAGCGAGAGTGGTGCGACGCGCTCGCCCGGACGTACGCGCACAGCCCCGGCGCCGGAGCACAACGCCGACGGTTCCAACAATGCCAGTGGCACGCGTGAGGTACCGACGTGGAGCCGTCCGCGCGGCGATCGTCCGGCGAGCGGCCAGGCCGTCGAACGGACTGTCGCACCGCCGGATCGGAACGGCAACGACCGCGGCCGTTACGGCTACTCCGATCCGTTTGGCTATAACAGCTATGGCAACGGCTACGGCTACGGCGGGTACGGCTACGGTGGGTATGGCTATAACAGCTATTACTACCCCTACGGCTTCGGCATGGGTTACGGCCTCTACTCGGGGCTCGGCTGGTCTCCGTACTACGGCGACCCGTTCGGTGATCCCTCCGGCTCTTACGGCTATGGTGGAGGCGGCGGATCCTATTCCAGCTCGTACGGACGCGGCGAGCAGGGCAGCCTCAAACTCAAGGTCAAGCCGCGCGCGGCGAAGGTCTACGTCGACGGTTACTTCGTCGGCTATGTCGATCAGTTCGACGGCGCCTTCCAGAAACTCGCGCTCAACACAGGCCGGCACAAGGTCGAGGTGCGCGCCGATGGCTTCGAGACGGCTGAGTTCGATATCCTGATCAACCCGGAACAGACCGTGACGTTCCAGGGAGAACTCAAGCGGATCCAGTAGGTGCCGCGTCGTCCAGCGACTGAGGTCTCGAGTGGGGAGTCGATGGCAACGTCGGCTCCCCACTCCTCTTTTGTACGGACGATCGCAGCCATCTCAGGCCTCTACGATGTCGGGGTCGGGATCTTCCTGCTCGCTGCTGCGGATCGCATGGCCGCCACCTTCGGCGTCCCTCCTCCACAACCAGCCATCTTCGGCAACTTGAACGGACTGTTCCTCGTCGCGGTCGGGGTCGGATATTGGCGGCCCTTTCGCGAGCCGGTGCATGCACGTTGGTATTTGTGGCTGATGGGTGTGGGTCTCAAAGGCGCCGGAGCCGCGGCGTTCCTGACCGACTACTTCGTGCGGCGGTCCCCCGAGTCATTCCTGCTGTTCGCCGCGAGCGACGGGGTTCTGGCGCTGCTCACGCTTGCGGCGCTCGCCGTATCCCGTAGTACACCGGAATGCCAGCGGCGATGAGCGCGGCGCCGGCCAGCGACGAAGCGGGGTCGCGCCAGAACGAGTTGGCCACCATCGCGACGCTCGCAATGACGAATACCGCCGGAGCCCAGGGGTAGCCGAGCGCCGAGAACGGTCGCGGCACGCCGTCATCGCGGCGCCGCAGGACGAACAGCGCGCTCACCGCGATACCCGCGAAGAGTACGACCGCGAAGCCGGTATACGTCACGAGCTGGGCGAGCGTCCCCGACAGCACGAGCACGCTGCTCCAGATCCCCTGAGCGACGATCGCGGCCGCTGGCGTGTGAAAGCGCGGGTGGACGCGTCCCGCTGACCGCACGAACAGGCCATCGCGCGCCATGGCGAAATACACCCGCGGCCCGGCCAGTATCATCGCGCTGATGCTCGCGGCGATGCTCACAATCGTGAAAAGCGCGATGACGTCGCCGGCCGCAAAGCTGAAGAGCCGCTCGGCAACGGTGTCCATCAACCGGCCGCCGCCGAGCGCCGTCATCTCGCCGACGGGAAGGGCGAACAGATACAGCGCGTTCAGCGCCACGTACAGAATCACCACAGCAATCGTGCCGAGCGCGAGGGCGAGCGGCACGTTGCGCGACGGCTCACGCACCTCCTCGGCCACATACACCGCCGCGTTCCAGCCGGAGTAACTGAACATGACGGGAACGAGCGCGAGCAGCCACGACAGCGGCAGCACAGCGCCTCCTCCCGCCAGGTTGGCGGCGCTGCCGTGCCCGACTGAAAATCCGAGCGCAATCAGGACGACGATGGCGCTGACCTTGATCCCCGCCAGGGTGTTCTGCACTAAACGACCAGGGCCCAACCCGCGAACGTGAATGAGCGTCAGCACCGCGATCGCGGCGATCGACACGACCGGCTTCGCGGCAGGGGGCATGGGAATAAAACGGCTGACATAGTCGGCAAGCGCGACGGCACTCGCGGCAATGGCGCCGGAGAAGCCGGCGATGAAGGACGTCCATCCGGTCAGGAACGCCGCAAGGGGGCCGTAGGCGTCACGCAGGTAAACGTACTCCCCGCCGGCGTGCGGCCGCACCGCGGCGAGCTCGGCGTACGCCATCGCGCCGGCAAATGCCAGCGCGCCTCCCGCCAGCCATACGCCCAGCATCGCTGCCGGGTGAGGCACGAGCTGCGCGACGATCACGGGAACGAAGAAGATCCCGCCGCCGATGACGTTGGAGATGATGATGGCCGCAGCGTCGAACGGCCCGAGCCGCCGTGTGAGCTGAGCTCGGACGTCGGATGGCTTCCGGCCGGCCGCAGGCACGGCCACCTACTGCGCCAGCACCTGTCGTGGAATGTCGAACGTGCCGATCTCCACCCATTGCGACGCGCTGTGCTTCGCGAAAATGTGCACGCGCATGTCCTGGAACCTGGAGTTCTTCAACATGTCGGCGCGTGACTGCGGCGCGTCGCCGGTATAACCGGCCTTGCTCTGAATGACGATGGGAGCCGTCTGATTGCCGTCGAAGGCCACACTTTGAACGAACGTTTCGTCGAAGTCGACTTCGCCGGGCGACCCTGGCGGCACCGCAACCCCCGCTGCCGGCAGGGTCTTGAAGACCACGTTGAGCGACAGCGGACGAATGCTGTCGTCGATGGATTTTTTCAGCCGGAACGTGTCG
>JANPCT010000043.1:0-4877 GCA_031431095.1 Acidobacteriota bacterium
CGACGGCGTGCCCGAGCTGCTCGGCTTTGCTCTGGTTCGACTCGCGTCCGAGGATGTAATCGCGCGCGAACTGGTTTTTCGCCTGCTGCAGCTCCGCGGCAGTGACCGGCTGCTCGCGAAGCCTGTCCAGCTCCGCGATGAGTGCCGCCGTCGCCTCCTCGGTGGTGTGTCCGGGCTGCACGACGGCAACCGCGAAGAACAGGTTCGGGTCTTCGATGATGTTGCCGCCGCCGAACGCCGCGAGCGCAATCCCCTTCTCGTACACCAGCTTGCGGTAGATGCGAGAGCTCTGGCCGTCGGACAGGATTTTCGACGCGATGTGCAGCGGATAGGAGTCCGGGTTGCCATCAGACGTGATGTGGTGGGCGACGACGACGGCCGGCAGCGGCCATTCGTCGTGCAGCGTGACGCGCTTCTCCCGGGTCTGCGGCGGTTCCCTGGGTATATCGCGGGGGACGGGCTTGTCGGCCGCCGGCACCCGCCCGAGGTATTGCGTCACCAGGGCCAGCGCGTCCTTCGAGTCGAAGTCGCCGACGAGCACGGCCGTCGCGTTATTGGGCACGTAGTAGGTCTGAAAGAACTCGCGCACGTCGTCCACCGAGGCGGCATCGAGATCCTTCATGCTGCCGATGACCGGATGCTTGTAGGGATGCGCCACGAACGCCTGGTCCGCGATGATTTCCTGGAGGCGGCCATACGGCTGGTTCTCGATCCGCATCCGGCGCTCTTCCTTGACCACTTCCCGCTCGTTCTTGAATGCGCGCTCCTCGATCTTCAGCGACGCCATGCGATCGGCCTCGAGCCAGAGGATCAGCGGCAGATACTGCGCCGGCACGGTTTCCCAGAAAACCGTGGCGTCTTCGTTCGTATAGGCATTGCTCTGGCCGCCGACGCTTGAAATATAGGAAGGATGTCCCTCCGCCTCCACGTTCGCGGATCCCTTGAACATCATGTGTTCGAAGAAGTGCGCGAAACCGGTGCGGCCGGCGCGCTCGTTCTTGGAGCCGACGTGATACCACAGCTCGAGGTGCACGATCGGCGTGGAATGGTCCTCGAGAAAGACCACCTTCAACCCGTTCGGCAGCGTCGTCATCGTGTAGTCGAGCCGCGGCGGGCGGACGGCCGCGTGAGTCACCGGCGCGAACAGCACCGCGAACGCGAGCGCGATCGCGAGGCCGCGCGCGCTCACCGAATGAAGCCAGGGCATCGACTTCGATTATAGGGCTCAAACACGGGCCCTCCGCCCAGAGGGCTCGAGCATTCAGGAGCGGACTCAGGCCGCGGGGGGTGGTTACCTGGAACTTTGATCGTCGATGGCGTCGAGACGGCGCTGCACGGCGGCGAGCGCCTTCTTGAGCTCAGGGAGGCGGCGAAACACGGCCGAGGCCTTGAGCCAGTCACGATTCTCGATCGCCGGGTAGCCGGACACGAACCTGCCCGCTTCGACCGAGTTGGGGATCCCGCTCTGCGCGGAGGCGACCACGCCCGTGCCCACCGTGAGATGGCCGGCAACGCCGACCTGGCCGGCCAGCGTCACGCGGTCCTCGATGGTGGTGCTGCCCGCGATCCCGACTTGGGCGGCCAGGAGCACATCACGTCCGATCTTCACTCCATGCGCGATCTGAACGAGGTTGTCGATCTTGGTGCCGGCGCCGATGACGGTGCGGCCGACAGCCGGTCGATCGATCGTGGTGTTGGCGCCAATCTCGACGTCGTCTTCGATCACCACGCCCCCGACCTGCGGGATCTTGTGGTGCGTGCCGTCGGCGCGACGCGCGAAGCCGAACACGTCGCTGCCGATGACGGCGCCGTCCTGCACCACGACGCGGTTGCCGAGCGTCACCCCTTCGCGGACCGACACGCGCGCGTGAATGACGCAGTCGTCACCCGCGGCCGCGCCCGCGCAGAAGATCGCATGCGGATACACGACGGTGCGCGCGCCAATACGCGCCCCGGCGCCGATACTGACAAATGCGCCGACCGAGGCGTCCGGTGCGACGATCGCGCTGGCGTCAACCTCCGCCAGCCGGTGGATCCCCGGGACGGCGGCTCGCCTCGGCGCGAGTAGCTCCACGGCGCGCGCGAAGGCGAGGTACGGATTCGACGAGCGCAGCATCGCGCACGGCGCCGCCTCTGCATTCTCCGCGAGGATGACCGCGGACGCGCCCGTGCCGCGCAGGTGCGCGCTGTACTTCGGGTTCACGAAGAACGTCAGATCGCCGGCCTGCGCCTGCTCGACGCCCGCGAGACCGGTGATCTCAACGTCCCCATCGCCTTCCAGGCGGCATTCGAGGCGCGACGCAATCTCGCTCAGCTTCACGGGTCAGGAGTATACAAGTGGCGTCGGTCGGGTGCCATCAACGGGCGGGGATGCGCGGCGCGCGGACGCCGTCACGGAACGGCCGACCGCTGAAAAAAGCTGGCAAAATGCTCGAGGCGAAGCATCGACGCGACTTCGCGGACGCGGGCCTCGCGCGTCTCCGGACCGTCCGCGATCATGCCTCGCAAGCTCGCCAGCGGCAGACTCGCCTCGGTGCGCCACGTCACGCGCGTCAGTCCCTGACGGGCGCCTCGCAACGACAAATAGTGTCCGACGATGCGGAACACAAAGTAATAGCCAATGACATTCGGACCGGGGAGAAGGATCAGAAGGGCGGATCCGGCGGCGCCGAGACCGTCGATTGCCAACCAGAAGCGGTGCCGCTCCCAGTCGCGCTGCAGGGAACGTTTCAGCAGCTCACGCCCTTGCGCGTCCGTGAGATCGTCTGGATAGACGAGACGGACGTCGCTCTTGCCGCGCAACTGCCACAACAGCCGCTGCTCCGCAATCGACTCGGCAACCCACCGAAGCGTGCGCGCCTTGATGCGTCCCATGAACGACGAGCGAACATCGCCCGGTTGGGGACCCTCGCGTCTGGCGCGTTCCGCTTCGGCGAGCTGCTCATGGAACTTCAGTGCCATCCGGCGGAAGAAGCCGGGGCGTTGAGTGTCCGCGTCGAGGACGACGGGCTCCTCGTCGGGTTCCTCGCAATACAGTTCGTAGCGGTCCGCAGCGACCGGGACCAGGAAGACGTCCATCGACCGTTAAAGGATACCCGCCTTCCCCTCCGGTGCCGTCACCGGGGGGGCTGGCAGGCATCGGGTCGACCGCTACACCTTGCGCCCGGAGAGGAACTGAAGCACGACGACGATGAGCGCGATGACGAGCAGGACGTGAATCAATCCGCCCGCAACGTGCATCGTGAACCCGAGTAACCACAGAACCAGCAAGATCACCGCAATTGTCCAGAGCATCCGGACCTCCTGTCTGCCTGAACAGCAAGCTTGGTGCCACGGCTGATCAGGAACATCAAGCTCATCCAGCCGCTGCTTGGCCTCAGCGGGGGAGCGTCCCTGGAGGCAAGATGCCGCGGACTGCCTCGCCGACGTCCGACAACCTCGTCCGGGCGCTACCTCCTGATCGGGCGCGGCGTGCGCGGCGGATCGTCCGCCGGAAGCGCGGGACGGCCCGCATCAACCCACGCCTGCGCTATCAGCGACGCGATCCCCGTGATGGCGCCTGAGAGACGCTGCTCCATGATTGGCCCCGACTCCTCGAACAGCTTGGCGAAATAGGCCTCGTCGTACACTGCGCGCCCTTTGATCGCTTCGCGATCGGACGCGAGGATGCGATCGACGAACGAGAAGCTGGAGGTGAGTGACGCGAAGATGAACTCGCGCGCGTCGGGAATCGGCATCAGCGGCGCCGGCGCGATCTTCAGCTTGTCCTGGTAGCGATCGAACAGCTCGGATTCGAAACGCGAGTGGATGCCGGTTTGCCCGGTGTCCCGCCCGTCGTAGTTGACCGCCGTATGCAGCGGCTGGAACGCGTCCCCGGTGTAATGCGCCAGCACGGCGGAGAACAACTTGACGTTGTCGCGGGCGTATCCCTGGACGGGCAGCTGTTTGAAGGCGTCGCGCAACTGAACGTAGACCTCCTGCGCCCGCCATGGAACGACGCCGTTCTTGGTGACGAAGACGGCGCCGCGTCTTGCCACGGCCTCGGTGTAGTCGTGCGGCAGCTCCCTGAACGGAAACGGCCCGTAAGCATCCATGTCGAGGAAGTGGCGAGGCGGCTCTTCGACCCAGCCCATCGTCCGGTACGTGTCCGGATCGATCGAGTGCTCGACGACCGTCGTCTTGAATCGCTGGAAGAACGGGCGGAGGTCCGGCGGCAGCAAGTCGATCGCGCGCGCGGTGATGAACTTGTGGCCGTTGAAGCCCCAGGCTTGAACGGGGACCGGCCGCAGGGTGCACACAGCAAGCGCAACCGCGGCGGCGGTGACAACGTGGCGCATGCTCGAAGGATATCCTATGGCCCGTGCCTCGTCTGGGTGCCCATTTGTCCATCGGCGGCGGCCTGCCGCGCGCCGTCGATCGCGCCGAAGCGAGCGGTTGCCAGGCCCTGCAGATCTTTACGAAGTCGGCCGGCCAGTGGCGGGCACGCAATCTGCCCCGTGACGAGATCGCGCTGTTTCGGCGTCGCCTGCGCCAGACGAAGATCCGTCCGGTCGTTGCGCACACCAGCTATCTGATCAACCTCGCCACTGCCGATTCGGCGCTGCGGCAGAAATCAATCGAGTCCCTCACCGAAGAGATCGATCGAGCCGACGCGCTCGGACTGGATGGCCTGGTGATGCATCCCGGCTCCTTCACCTCCGGCACGGAAGAGGGAGGGCTGAAGCTGATCGCCGACGGCCTGGCCACCGTGCTGGCGGCACATCCGGGGGTGAAGACCAGGATTTTGCTCGAGCACACCGCGGGACAGGGGACCAGTCTCGGACACCGCTTCGAACATCTGGCGGAGATTATCGACCTGCTCGACGGGTCGCCGCGCG
>JANPCT010000044.1:0-4649 GCA_031431095.1 Acidobacteriota bacterium
GGGGATCGTCGGTAGTGGATGCCCTCGCCATCGAACGAGTCACATCCATCGTCGCGCGCGCCCGCGGCACTGACGTCGCGCCGGTCGTCGTCGTCTCAGCGCTGGGAGGCGTGACCGATTCACTGCTGGCTCTCGCCGAGCGCGCCACAGGCCAGGATTCCGCCGGCCTGGAGGCCGGGATCGCAGCCCTGGTGCAGCGGCATACCAACGAGGCCAGCCGTCTTGGCGCGATGCGTGACGTTTCACTGGCCGCGGCGCTGGCGAGGCATTTCGACGAGTTGCGCGCCGGGCTGAGCGCCATCGGCCGCGGCGAAGCGTCAGATCTGCTCGCCCACGATGTCGTCGCGGCCACCGGGGAGCTCCTCAGCAGCCGCATCGTCGCTGCCGCGTTGTATGGGAGGGGACTGCCGGCCGCATGGGTCGATGCCCGCGCCCTCGTCGTCACCGACGACCGACACACCTGCGCGGCGCCCCTGTTCGCTGAGACGTGCGCGGCTGCCGACGCCCTCATTCGCCCGCTGCTCGCCAACGCCTCGATCCCTGTCTTGGGAGGATTCGTCGGCAGCACTGTGGCCGGCGCCACGACCACGCTCGGACGTGGCGGCTCCGACTATTCCGCCTCAGTCGTGGGCGCCGCGATCGACGCGGCGGAAATCCAGATTTGGACCGACGTCGACGGCATGCTGACGGCTGATCCCCGCATCGTCCCGGGTACTGAGGTGGTCAGCCAACTTTCATATGCGGAAGCCGCGGAGCTGGCATACTTTGGTGCCAAGGTGCTGCATCCGAGCACGATCTTTCCCGCGGTGTCGCGAGAGATCCCGGTGCGGATCCTCAACAGTCGACGCCCAGACGCACCAGGCACACTGATCACGGCGTCCCCCGCGCCCGCCGGTGGCCGGCCGTTCACCGCGCTCGCCGGGAAGCGCGGCATCACCGTCATCGACATCACCTCGAGCCGGATGCTGATGGCGCATGGGTTCCTGCTGCGGGTGTTCGAAGTCTTCGAGAAATACGCAACGGCGGTGGACGTCGTGACCACCTCGGAAGTCAGCGTGTCGGTGACGGTGGACGACAGGAGCCGCGTCGCCGACATCGTCGCGGACTTGCAGCACGTCGCCGAGGTCACCGTCGAGGAAAAGATGGCCATCCTGTCGGTGGTGGGCGACGCGCTGCGAAGGGATCCCGGGCTCGCGGCTCGCGTCGTCGGCGCGATGGCGGATTTTCCGTTGCGCATGGTCTCGCAGGCTGCATCGCGACGGAATCTCACCGTGGTGCTGCCGGAACACTGCCTGGGCGCCGCGATGACACATCTCCATACCGCGTTCTTCCCGGTCACCCAGACGAGCGGCCGATGAAGAGACTGCTGCTGATCGGATACGGACGTATGGGACGGATGGTCGAGTCACTGGCGCCCGATCACGGATTCGCCGTGGCCGGAACGGTCTCCAGCGCAACGGCGGCCGACGAGTGGCCCGACGCGGACGTGGCGATCGATTTTTCCGTGGCGCACGCGGTGCCGGCCACCGTCGCGCGACTGGCACAGCGAGGGATTCCGATCGTGCTCGGGACAACGGGGTGGCAGGCCGACGAGCAGCAGGTGCGTTCCGCTGCGGAGAAAGCTGGCATCGGCGTCGTGGCGGCGCCGAACTTCGCCATCGGCGTGAACGTGTTCCTGGCTGTCGTCGATCGACTGGGCGCCCTGATGGCGGCGCAACCGTCCTTCGGCGCGTGGATCCACGAAGCGCATCACTCGGCCAAGCGGGATGCGCCTTCCGGTACCGCGCTCGCGATTGAGCAGCGGTTGCGCCGGCAGGGTTACACCGCGGAGGTTCCTGTCGCGTCGACGCGCGCGGGTGCGATCCCCGGCACCCACACGCTGGGCTTCGACGCCGTGTCGGAAACGATCACCCTGACGCACCAGGCACGCGATCGCGGCGCCTTCGCGCGCGGCGCGTTGCTCTCCGCACGCTGGCTTGACGGCCGGAGCGGCTGGTTTTCGATGACCGACGTACTTGGACTGTAGGAGGACAGCATGAGACGACCATTCACAGGCTGCGGCACGGCGCTGGTAACGCCGTTCTTGCGCGACGGCGCACTCGACGAGGCAGGCGTCTCGCGCCTGGCGAAACGCCAGATCGAGCACGGCATCCACTTCCTCGTGCCGTGCGGCACCACGGGCGAGGTCCCGACGTTGACCGAGGCCGAGCAGGTGCGGGTCGTGGAGCTCGTGGTCGCGGAGGCCAAAGGCAGGGTGCCGGTGCTCGCCGGCGCGGGCGGATACAACACCCAGGAAGTGATTCATGCCGCCCGCCGGATGCGACAGGCCGGCGCCGACGGCATTCTGTCGGTCACGCCGTATTACAACAAGCCGACGCCGGAAGGGCTGTTCCAGCACTACCGGGCCATCGCCGAAGCGGTCGAACTCCCGATCATCGTCTACAACGTGCCCGGGCGGACGGGATGCAACGTGGACCCGGCCACCCTGGTTCGCCTGAGTACCATCCCTTACATCGCCGGCGTGAAGGAGGCGTCAGGAAACGTCACACAGATGTGCGAGATCTGCGCCGGGGTTCCCGAGGACTTCATCGTCTTGTCGGGCGACGATGCGTTGACGCTGCCGTTGATGGCGCTGGGCGGACGCGGCATCGTTTCGGTGGCCGCGAACGAGATTCCCGCCGACATGAGCCGGATGGTCGAACTGGCCGAGCGCGGCGACTTCGCGGGCGCGCGGGCCGTGCATCAACGCATGCTGCCGCTGATGATGGTGAACTTCATCGAGTCCAATCCCATTCCGGTGAAGAGCGCGATGGCCGCCATGGGGCTGCTCGAAGAGGTGTATCGTCTTCCGATGGTTCCGCCCGGTCCCGTATCCAGACAGCGCATCGAGGCCGTATTGCAGGCCGTCGGTGTTGGAGGAGGCGTGACGGCGTGACGCTGTCGGACCTCCCGGAGATCATCGAACGGCTTGTCGCCTCCGGCCCCGACGCATCGCGCGAAGAGGCACGCCAGGCATTCGCGACTCTGCGCGGTGCGCTCTCGGAGGGTATCGTCCGCGCCGCCGAACCGGATCCGGCCTCGCCGTCAGGCTGGAAGGTCAACGCCTGGGTCAAGCGCGGCATCCTCCTCGGATTCCGCTTCGGCGATGCCATCGACATGTCGACCGACCATGGCCGGTGGGCCTTCTTCGACAAGGACACGCTGCCGCTGAAATCGATCGGCGCATGGTCGGGAGTCCGCGTCGTTCCGGGCGGGTCCTCCGTGCGCGACGGCGCTTACCTTGGCCGCGGCGTCATCTGCATGCCGCCCATGTACGTCAACATCGGCGCACACGTCGGCGACGAAACCCTCATCGATTCGCACGCACTGGTCGGCTCGTGCGCGCAGATCGGAAGCCGGGTTCACCTGAGTGCGGCCGCGCAGGTCGGCGGCGTCCTCGAGCCCGTCGGCGCACTCCCGGTTATCATCGAAGACGACGTGCTGGTGGGTGGAAATTGCGGCGTCTATGAGGGTGCCGTCGTCAAGCGACGCGCTGTCCTGGCGGCAGGCACGATCCTCACCCGCTCGACGCCGCTCTACGATCTGCCGAACGATCGGATTATCGAGCCGCAGGAAGGACAGCCACTGGTCGTGCCGGAGGGCGCCGTCGTCGTTCCCGGCAGCCGCCCTGTATCGAGCGGACGCGGACGCGAGTGGGGACTTTCCGTCGCGACCCCGATCATCATCAAGTATCGCGACGAGCGGACATCCGCACGGACAGCACTCGAAGCATGGATACGCTAGACACCGTCGCCTTCGCGCGCGAGCTCATCGACATCGATTCCACCACCGGCAGCGAGCAAGCTGCGGGGGAATGGCTGGCGCGGCGGCTGGAAGGGCTCGGCTACGACGTCGAACGGCAGCCGGTTGCCAATGGCCGCTTCAACGTCGTTGCCCGTCTCGGTCCGCCCTTAGTGGTGCTGTCGACGCACTTTGATTGCGTCCCTCCATTTTTTGCCAGTGACGTCCGCGATGGGGCGCTGTACGGCCGCGGCGCCTGCGACGCCAAGGGCATTCTTGCCTGCCAGGTCGCGGCGGCCGAGCGAATGCGTGCGCAGGGGGAGCGTCGTGTCGGGCTGCTGTTCGTGGTTGGCGAAGAGCGGGGAAGCGAAGGGGCCCTGGCAGCCAACGCCACGCCGCCAGGATCGCTCTTTCTAATCAACGGTGAGCCGACGGACAGCACGCTGGCACTCGCCACCCGGGGCGTCCTGCGACTGCGGCTCACGGCGCACGGCCGCGCCGCGCATTCAGCTGCGCCGGAACAGGGAGATTCGGCAATCGACAAGCTGATGGACGCACTGATCCGAATGCGAACGCTCGAATGGCCATCGGACCCCGAGCTCGGCGAGACCTTCTACACGCTCGGTTCGATCGACGGGGGCATCGCACCGAATGTGATCTCGCCGTTCGCGCAAGCCGAAGTGATGTTTCGAATCGTCGGGTCCGCCGACGAGGTTCTCCTGGCCGCCAGGGCGCTCGAACCTGCGGTGGAGATCGAGGAGGTGCTGCGCGTACCCCTCGTCCGTCTGCACACGGTGCCGGGACTGCCCACGGCCGTCTTCCCGTTTACGACGGACGTTCCGCTGCTCGATCGCTGGGGCACGCCGCTG
>JANPCT010000045.1:0-7854 GCA_031431095.1 Acidobacteriota bacterium
GTTCTCCGCCGGCGGCCACCTCGCGATGACGGCGAGCACCTGGCTCGACGCAGCTGATTCGGCCGCGGCCGATGCCGTCGATCGCCTCAACAGCCGTCCCGACTTCGCCATCCTCGGTTACCCGGTGATCTCCATGACCGAGGCCTGGACGCACCAGGGCTCGCGCCGCAATCTCCTCGGCGACACCCCGGATCCGGAACTGGCGGCGCGGCTCTCGGGCGAGCGGGCCGTGAGGCGCGAGACCCCGCCGACGTTCCTGTTCCAGACCAACGAAGATACCGCCGTCCCCGCCGAGAACGCCGTCCACTACTACCTCGCGCTGCGCAAGGCGGGAGTAGCGGCCGAGCTCCACGTGTTCGAGCGCGGGCCGCACGGCGTCGGCCTGGCGAACGACGACCCCGCGCTGTCGGCGTGGTCATCGCTGCTGGCGAACTGGCTGCGGGTGCGGAAGCTGATCAAGTAACGCGATGGACCACCTGAATTGGTACTGGGTCACGATGTCGCTGATCGTGCCTCCGCTGGCCGGCGGTCTCGTCGCGCTTCCGTTCTGGCGCCACGACCAGGCGATCTTCGGCAACATCTTTGCGACCGCGATCGTCTTCGGCGCCGCGTTCGGGTTGATCATGCGGGAGCACATCGAGCTCGATCACCTGATCCAGCAGTGCCTCGAGTCGGGCGCCGACATCTGCTCACCGCAACCGAGCCCCTTCGCCAGGTTCGCCGTCTACGCGTTCATTGCGCTCTTCGAGGTCATCGCGCTCTTCTCCCTCAGTCTCAAGGTCGATGAAAAGATGCGGCGGCGCGGCTACGCGCCGGAGTGGCGGTAGAACAATATGCAGCACGCGTCCGGCCCGTTCGACGTCAGGGTCACGCCGCAACCCGCCGACGGCTACGCCGATGCGGCAACCATCGGACGGATGACGCTCGACAAGCAGTTCCATGGCGACCTCGAGGCCACGAGCAAGGGGCAGATGCTGACCGGGATGGGTTCGGACAAGGGATCCGCCGGGTACGTCGCGGTGGAACAGGTGAGCGGGACGCTGCATGGCCGGACCGGGACCTTCATCCTGATGCATACCGGCGTGATGAACCGCGGCGAGCCGCACCTGGCCATCATCGTCGTCCCCGACTCCGGCACCGGCGAGCTGACGGGTCTCTCAGGAACGATGAGCATTGACGCGGGTGGCGGGAAGCATTCGTACGTCTTCGAGTACACACTCGCCACAGCGTCCTGAGCCCGGCATCATCTATACTGGCGCACCGTCAGGAGAGCTGGTTATGGAAGTGTGCGATCGTCATCGCCGAGGTGTATTCGCAGCCGTGCTGCTCGCGGTTGCGCTTGCGTCGGTCCCGGCAGCGCAGACCCCGGCGACACCGGCCAAAAAGAATCCGCTGCTCAAGCTGATCGAACCGTGGCCGTCCACCGAGGCCATGGCCAAACGCCGGCTCGCGTCGGAGGCGCTGCCGCTGTTTTCCAGCCACGAGCCCGTCGCCGTGACGCTGACCGCCGACTTCAAGGCCCTGAACAGGGATCGCAACCCCGAGAGCCGGAAACGCTTTCCCGGCGTCCTGCGTGTCGGGGGGGACGCCGGCGTGGAAGTGACGGTCCCCGTTCAGCTCAGCGCGCGGGGCCACGTGCGGCGCATGGCGCGCACGTGCGACTACGTGCCGTTGCGAATCGAGTTTCCCAAGCAAGGTGTGGGCAAGACTCCCTTCGCCCGGCAGGAGGCGCTCAAGCTGGTGGTCCAGTGCGCCCGCGGCGGCGACTTCGAGCAGTACATCTATCGCGAGTATCTCGCCTACCGTCTCGGCAACGTCATTACGCGGCAATCGTTCCGCGCCCGGCTCGCGACCGTGACATACGTCGACCAGGCAAGCGGGCAGGCGGCCGGCACGAGGCAGGCGATGTTCATCGAAGATGAAAGCGATGTCGCCAAGCGGATGGAAGGCCGCGTCATCGAGATGCCGCGCCTCGTGTTCAAGGACCTCGACCTCGACTCGCTGATGCCGATGATGATGTTCGAATACATGATCGGGAACACCGACTTCTCGATCTACGCGCTGCACAACGTGCGGCTGGTGCAGCGGCCGGACAAAAGCGTGCACCCGGTGCCGTACGACTTCGACTTCTCGGGTCTCGTCAATCCGCCCTACGCGCTGCCGGATCGCGCGTTGATCATCAAGTCGGTTCGCGATCGCCTGTATCGCGGCCCGTGCCGGCGGCAGGAGCAAGTCGATCCGTATGTGGCCAACTTCGTTGCGAAGAAGGACATCCTGCGGGGACTCGCCGACGAGGTTCCGGGGATGACGAAACCGACGCGGGAAGACGTCCGGTCGTATCTGGACGACTTCTTTTCCTCCGTCAAGACGACGAAAGGCATCCGCCGGCTATTCGTGGAGTGCGGCGATCGCCCGGCCATGTAGCCGCTGAGGCCGCCGGCACTAGGGCGCTACTGGATCCTGGATCTGACGCGAGCCGGCTTCGTCAGGGATTGACCGGCGACCTCCACCGTCACCGTGTAGTCGCCGATTGCGAGGGCGGCGACGGCCGGTGCGGCGCCACGGCCCCGTCCGCCGAAGCCGGTACCCGCGAGGCCGATCAACGCGCGGTTCAGACCGGCTTTGCCCGGCCCTTCCATCTCACGCAGCACCTTGCCGGTCAGATCCTTGAGTGTGATCTTCGCCGCCGCCGGCGCCTCTGCCTTCAGGTAGTAATTGATCGCCAGCGCCTCGGGCTCGTTAGGCGCCTCCAGGTACTTGTCGCCGAACAAGTGATAGTTCATGCCTTGCCCGCTGAAGCCGTACCGGGCCCGCGCCTCGACGTCGAACAGATGCGCCGGTTTGTCCATGATCGCCGCGGAGATTTCCTGCAGCGGTGTGAGGTCGCCCGTCCAGAACGCACGGCCGTAGGTGCCGAGGACGAGATCGTTCTCACGAGGATGGATCGTGAGATCGTGCACGGCGACGGTGGGCAGGTTGGCCTTCAGCTGCAGCCACGCGCCGCCGCCGTCCAGCGACACGAACACGCCGACGTCGTTGCCGACGACGAGCAGGTCCTTGTTCCTCCGGTCCTGGACCACCACGTTGATGGGGGCGTTGGGGAGATGGCCTTTGAGCGCCGTCCAGCTCTTGCCGCCGTCCGTCGTCTTGTACAGATAGGGCGCGAAGTCGTCGTTGCGAAAACCGCTCTTCGAGACGAAAGCAGTCGACGGGTCGTGCGGTGACGCAAAGACGCGGCTCACCCAGCGGTCGGCCGGGGCGCCTGCGCCTGTGAGTGCGGCGGTGACGTCATTCCAGCTGCCGCCGTGGTTCTGCGTCAGCTGCACCTTGCCGTCGTCGGTTCCAACCCAGATGACGCCGGGCTTCAGCGGCGATTCGGAGATCGACGTGATCGTGCAGTACGGCACGTTGCGTCCGATCTTCGCGGGATCGTTCGTCGTCAGGCCCGGACTGATCTCCTCCCACGAGTCACCCCGGTTGAGCGAGCGGAACAGCACCTGCGCGCCGGCATAGACGATTTGCGGGTTGTGCGGCGACAGGGCGATGGGCGCGATCCAGTTGTAGCGCAGCCGCGGCGCGCCCGGCGGGCGGGACGGGGCGATGGTGGTGCGGACGCCGGTCTTCTGGTCGAGGCGTCCCATCTGATTCAGCTCACGCGTGTTGTAGACCCACCGGCTGTCGGTCGGATCGACGACGTTGTACATGCCGTCGCCAGGGCCGACAGTAATCCAGTTCTCCAGCGAGATGCGGCCCGTCGGTCCGTTGCTCGGGCCCTTCCACGAATCGTGATCCTGCAGCCCGCCATAGACGTTGTAGGGATCGTCCATATCGACGCCGATGGCATAAACCTCACCGACACCCATGTTCGGGAAATAGTCGCCGGTCTTTCCGCCATCGACCGATACGTTCACGCCGCCGTCGCTGCCAAGGATGATCCGTTCCTTGTCGTCGGGGTCCCACCACATCGATCGGAAGTCGCCGAACACGCCGCGCATGAAGTCCGACGCCCACGTCCGGCCGCCGTCGCGTGAGATGAACATCGAGTCGCTCGTCACGATGACGGTCTTGTCGTCGTGCGGATTGATCCGCATCTGGTTGAAGGAGTAGGGCGCCTTGCCGCCGGCGACGTTGACGGCGGTCACCTTCCGCCAGGCCTTGCCGCCGTCGTCGGTGCGGTACAACTCGTTGCCGAGGATTCCGGCGGCGAGAGGGCTCACGGCGTCGACGCTCCGGGTGTCGCTGCCGGGCTTCGGATTCTGGTTCTCCAGCAGCGCGTAGAGAATCAGCGGGTTCTTCTGATAGAGGTCGAGGCCGATGCGCCCGATCTTCCCCGTGGGCAGTCCGCCGCCGAGTTTCTGCCAGGTGTCGCCGCCATTGTCGGTGCGATGAATGCCGCTCTCCGGGCCGCTTTCCACGATCTGCCATGGGCGCCGATCCTTGTCGTACATCGCGGCATACAGGACCGAAGGGGTGCGGCGGTTGATGACGAGATCGATGGCGCCGACGCCGTCGTTGATGAAGAGGACCTTCTTCCAGGTCTTGCCGCCGTCTGTGGTCCGGAACACACCACGCTCGGCGTTGGTCGAGAACAAGTGCCCCATCGCGGCGACGTAGACGATGTCCGGATTCCTGGGGTGGATGACGATGCGGGCGATGTGATGGGAATCGGGAAGGCCCATCAACTGCCAGGTCGCGCCGGCATCGGTCGATTTGAAAATGCCCTTTCCTGAATAGGACGATCGCGCGTTCGCCTGATCGCCGGTTCCCATCCAGACGATGCGCGGATCTGAAGAGGCGACGGCCACGGCGCCGACGGCCGCGGCGCCGACGCTGTCCGAGATATTGCTCCACGTCGTCCCCGCGTTGATCGTCTTCCAGAGACCGCCGCTGCGCGTGGCGGCATAAATGGTGTAGAGATGGTCGTGCAGCGGCGCGTCCGGCACCGCGACTTCGGTGACCCATGCGGCGGTACGAAAGGGCCCGATGTTGCGGAAGGTCAGGCTGTTGACGACGCCGTCGAATGGCGGCGCCTGCTGCGCCCGGATGGCAATGGAGGAGGACGCGCACGCAAGTGCGAGCACCGTCGCAGCGATGCGGCTTTTCATGGATTCACCAGCGCGCATTATAGCCGTCGCCAGCGGTGAGTCCGGGAGGGTGACGGTGGCCAGAAGGGGGAGCGGGCAGATGCTGCCGAAGCCGGCGCGGTGACGTTGCACGCGTCGGTTCGCGGGCCGCGTCGGGACGACATCGACCGCACCGCGGCATAATTCCATCCACAATTCAGGCGTTTCAGATACGTAACGTCCTGTCCGACTACCGGACAGTAAAAATATACCCGCGCGGGCGCTGATTTTCGTGCCGTATGATGGCGGAGCCCCCCGAGGAGTACGCCGATGAACAACCCTCTGCGTTTCCTGAGGGTGGCCGCTTTCTCGCTCGCCCTCTACGTGTTGTTTCCGTCCACCGTCCTTGCGCAGAAAGTGCTGCTGCTCGGAGCCGACGATCCGGTGATGGTCAACGACGTGCGGGTGAAGCTGCAAAGCACGGGAGTCCTCACTCAAGTCGACGTCTTCGACGTCGCGGGCTCGACTCCCACGCTGGACCGGCTCCTCGGCTACGACGCTGTTCTCACGTGGTCGAACTACGGCTACGCTGACGGCGGCGCGCTTGGCGACGTCCTCGCCGACTACGTCGATCACGGCAAAGGCGTGGTGCAGGCGGCGTTCGCGTTCGACTCCGCCGCGCCGCTCAGCGTCGCGGGCCGCTGGCGCAGCGGCAGCTATGAGCCGTTCAGTGCCGGGCAGGTGAATTTCGCCTTCGACCTGGTGCTCAAGGCGGTCGATCCACAGCATCCGATTCTCGAGAACGTCGTCCAGTTCGACGGCGGCGCCTTCGGCCTGCACGATTCCGGCATGGGCGTCAATCCGTGCGCGCAGGTCGTGGCCAGGTGGAGCAATGACCAGCCGGCAGTCGTGGCGTGCTCGCGGCCGCAGGGTGGACACACCGTCGGGTTGAATTTCCTGCCGCCCTCGAGTGACGTCGACTCGGCCCTGTGGACCGCCACCGGCGACGGCGCGCGTCTGATGGCGAACGCGCTGCGCTTCGCGGCGGCCCTGTCTGTTCCGGCGAATTCCGCACCCACGGCGGATGCCGGCGCCGACATCACGATTGAAGCCACCAGCGCCGCCGGTGCCGCGTTCAGCCTGGCGGGCAGCGGTGCCGATCCGGACGGCGACGCGCTGTCCTTCTCGTGGGCCGGCGCCGCGGCCGGGACCGGCAACGTGCTGAGCGGCACCCTTCTGCCGCCGTCAGCCGGCGCTTCGTCGCGGGCCTATTCGTTCACGCTGACCGTGAGCGACGGCCACGGCGGCGAGACCTCGGACGACGTGATGGTGATGGTGACCGACACGACGGCGCCGGTTCTCGCCAACGTGCCTGCAGCCGTGGTGACGGTCCCCGCCGGGGCGGACCCGGCGGCCACGCCGTACGGACCCGTCACCGCCCTTGACGCCGTTGACGGCGCGCGGCCGGTCAGTTGTCTCCCGGCCGCTCCGTACGCCGTCGGCGACACGGTCGTCACCTGCTCCTCCTCGGACACCCCCGGCAATGCCACCAGCGCCAGCTTCACCGTGCGCGTGCCGCGCGTCTCGACGCCAGGCGCGATGGTTGGGGTTGCCGTCGCGCGTTCGGGCGTCGTGCGCTACGAGGTGGCGTTCAGCGTCCGTGAGCAGGCGTCCGGTGAACGGGCGCGGCTGGACGTGCAGGTGCTGAACCGGCGGCCCGACCGGCACGATCGGTTTACGGCGCGGACGACCGACTCGGTTGCGTTCAGCGACGATCCGTCCGTCACACCGGGCCGGGGCTTACAGCCGCAGGTGGACACGGTGCTGTTCACCGGCACGGGTGAGTGGAACGGGCGGTCAGGCTACCGTTACCAGGTGTGCGCCGTCGATCGCGGCGACCTGGGATTCCAGCGCGACTCGCTGCGCCTGACGATTACGTCGCCGGGCGGAACCGTGGTCGCGCAGTTCAGCGGCGTGATCAGCGGCGGCTTCATCGAGTCCGAGCGCGTGCGCCGCTAGCACGACGCGCTTCGAGTCACCAAACGCGCGCTCCCGCGGTTTCGCGGGGCGCGCGTCGTTCGTGAGGCTACGTTCCAGGCATGACGCCCGGCCGCCGCGTTGTCGGCGCGACGGTCCGCGGGCGGACGGCAGACCCCGATCCTGAATCGGCGAATGAGGCATGATTTGGGGCATGTTGCACCGCTTTCTCGGTAGCGCGCTGCTCGGGGCCGTTGCTCTCGCCCAGCAGGTCCAGCCGCCTGCGCCGGCGTTGACGGCGCCACCGACAGCCGTGCCCGCCGCGCAGAAACCGCCGACGCGGCAGGACATCCTGCGCGGCGAGTACGGCCGCTACCGCGCCAACAACGATCTGCTGTCCTACCGCCTCGACGTGCGGGTCGATCCGGAGCGCAAATCCATCGCCGGCAGGAACACGATCCGTTTCAGGATGCTGACCGACGACCAGCGCATCCAGCTGGATCTCTATGCCAACCTGACCGTCGATAAGATTCTGCAGGGGACGACACCCCTCGAATACCAGCGCGAGCTCAATACCGTATGGGTCGAGTTCCCCCGGATGCTGAAGGCCGGGCACGAGTACGCCATCGATTTCCACTATTCCGGCCAGCCGAAGGAGCAGGGTCGATTCGGCGGCATGGCGTTCAAGAAGGACCCCGCCGGCAACGACTGGATTTTCACCGCCTGCGAGGGGGAAGGCGCAAGCGTCTGGTGGCCGAACAAGGATCAGTGGCGCGACGAAGTCGAGAACATGGAGATCAGCGTCGCCATCCCG
>JANPCT010000046.1:0-2498 GCA_031431095.1 Acidobacteriota bacterium
ACCTGGACCTCCACGTGCCGCGGGATCAACGTGGTGAACAGCTCCTCGGGGGTCGGCTCGTACAAATAATCAATCGCCGGCGCGCCGGCTGGCGCCGCTCCCACGCCGCCGGCAACGGGCGGATCGATCTCCAGGCGCGGGATTGGCAGCAGCCGCTCGACGACGATGCGCTGGGAGATCACGGAGCGGAACTCGTTGTAGACGAGGTAGACGCTGTCGACCTGTCCGCCGACGAACGCCTCGACGCCGGCCTGCGCAATAGCCTGCGCGTGAGAGTACTGCAGCGCCTGGAACAGGTTGACCTGTTCGTAGCGCACCTCGAACCCGCGGCGCGCGAAGTAGTCACGGCCGCGCCGGCCGACGAGCCCGAGCGCCACTTCCCGCGCCGGGTTTTCGACGATGAAGTTCCCCGCGCCCTTGATGGCGTTCGTGTTGAAGCTGCCGCACAAGCCGCGATCCGCGGTGATGACGAACAACAGGGCTTTGCCGCCGGCGCGCGGGACGCGGCGGTCGTCGAGCAGGGGATGCGCCGCCGAATCGACGCGGGTCGCCAGGCTGTTGAGGACGCGCAGCATTTCGTTCGCGAACGGCCGCGCGTGCTGGATGCGCTCCTGGGCGCGGCGCAGCCGCGACGCGGCGACCATCTTCATGGCCTTCGTGATCTGCTGCGTCGATTTGACGGCGCGGATCCGGCGGCGGATATCTAGTAAGGACGGCATCTGTTTGTCTCTGTACTCGACCGTCTCGACGGCTGCGAAGAATTCTCCGGAATCATCTCCGTGACCATCAATTCGCGCGGCGTCGACGCCTTCGAGCTTGTCGAGTGACTTCCCTTCTACGCCACTTTCGCGGCGGCCGCGAAGGTCTTGCCGAATTCTTCGAGCGCCTGATCCAGCTCCGGCTTGATGGCGTCGTCGATCGCCTTCTTCTCGGCCATCTGGGCGAGCAACGAGGCCTTGCGCGTGTCGAGGAACTTGTAGAGTTCCATTTCGTAGGCCCGCACCTGTTCGACGGCAACCGGATCGAGGTAGCCCTTGGTGGCGGCGTAAATGATGGCGACCTGCTTTTCGACCTTGAGCGGCTCGTACTGCAGCTGCTTGAGGACTTCGACCAGCCGGCGGCCGCGATTCAACTGGTTCATCGTCGACTTGTCGAGATCGGATCCGAACTGCGCGAACGCGGCGAGCTCGCGATACTGCGCGAGGTCGAGGCGGAGCGTGCCGGCGACCTGGCGCATGGCCTTGACCTGCGCGGCGCCGCCGACGCGGCTGACCGAGTTGCCGACGTTGATGGCGGGGCGCACGCCCTGGTGGAACAGGTCCGACTCCAGGAAGATCTGCCCGTCGGTGATGGAGATGACGTTCGTCGGGATGTACGCGGAGAGGTCGCCGGCCTGCGTCTCGATGATCGGCAGTGCCGTCAGCGATCCGCCGCCGAGCTCCTTCTTCAACTTCGCCGCGCGCTCCAGCAGGCGCGAGTGCAGGTAGAAGACGTCGCCCGGATAGGCCTCGCGGCCGGGCGGGCGGCGCAGCAGGAGCGAAATCTCGCGATACGCCTGCGCATGCTTCGAGAGGTCGTCGTAGATGACGAGCGCATGCTGGCCGTTGTCGCGGAAATACTCGCCCATCGTGCAGGCCGAGTAGGGGCTGATATAGAGGAGCGGCGCCGGATCCGACGCGCCCGCAGACACCACGATCGTGTATTCCATCGCGCCGGCATCGGCGAGCGTGCGCACCACCTGCGCGACGGTCGACTGCTTCTGGCCGATGGCGTTGTAGATGCAGATGACGTCCTGTCCGCGCTGGTTGATGATGGCGTCCACCGCGACCGCGGTCTTCCCGGTCTGGCGGTCGCCGATGATCAGCTCGCGCTGGCCGCGGCCGATCGGCACCATCGCGTCGATCGCCTTGAGGCCGGTCTGCAGCGGCTCCTTGACGGGCGAGCGATCGACGACGCCGGGGGCGATGCGCTCGATGGGCATCGACTTCTTGGACACGATCGGGCCCTTGCCGTCGATCGGCTGGCCGAGCGCGTTGACGACACGGCCGACGAGCTCCGGTCCGACCGGCACGGAGATGATTCGGCCGGTGCGCTTGACGGTGTCGCCTTCCTTGATCTCGATGTAGTCGCCGAGCAGCACGGCGCCGACGCTTTCCTCTTCCAGGTTCAGCGCGATGCCGAAGACGCCGTGCGGGAACTCGAGCATTTCGCCCGCCATGGTGTTCTCGACGCCGTGCACGCGCGCGATACCATCGCCGACCGACACGATGGTGCCGACCTCGGCGACGTCGACGTCAACCGCGTAGCTGCCGATCTGGTCGCGGATGATCTTGGAAATCTCTTCGGCCTTGATGTTCATATGTGCTTTGCTGCAACGCCCGCCTGACGGTCGGGCCTATTGGGCTGCCTCCATCAACGACTGTTTCATCTTCTGCAATTGCGTCGTGATGCTGCCGTCGTACACCGTGCTGCCCAGCCGCGTGACCACACCGCCGATG
>JANPCT010000047.1:0-2216 GCA_031431095.1 Acidobacteriota bacterium
GAAGCTCCAGAGCTTGTATGGAATGATGCAGGCGGCGCGCGCCAGAGGTTCGTTGTACAGCGCCGCAAGGCAGTCGTTCCGCATCACCTGGCGCACGTAGGTGCGCGGGTCACGATTGGCGGCGTCCGCAATGTGCGCGACGGCCGCATCCGGGAGATACACCACGTGCAGGCCGCGATCGAGCCAACGCAGGCACACCTCCCGCTCTTCACCATGGATCACGAAGGCGCCGCGATAGCCGCCGATCTCCAGCAGCCGCGCTCGCGAGATCAGACACGCGAAGCCGATGAAGGCGGGCACGTAACACGGCTGTTCCGCGGCGGACGGCTGCTGCGCCGCCGGCAGCCTGCGGCCCTGCGCGTCGGCTTGCGCGAACGCCACCGCGGCAACCGCCTCGTCCCGCTGCATGACGCCGAGTGCATCGCGCACTGCGCCGTCCCCCACCAGGCACGCATCGTCATCAAGACTGAGGAGGTATGGCGCCCGCGCGAGCCGCGCAATCGTGTTCTTGCCGGCGGCGGTGCCCGTGTGCTGTTCCTGGCGCAGGATGTCGAGCCGGATGCCGGCGGATTCGGCGACTGCCGTCAGACCCTTCACATCGAGGGGCGGGTCGGAAGCGTCGTCCAGCACGATGACGGAGTCCACCAGATCGCGAATCGACGCAAGCGAGCGGACGCAGCGCTCGACCGCGGCGGGACGGTTGCGGGTGGTGATGCTGACGGTCAGCGGCGCCACAGTCACGCCGCCACCCGCGAGATCGCGGCACGGTAGACGTCGATCGTCCGCTCCGCCGTAGATCGCCAGGTCATGCCCGAGACCGCGACGCCGCCCTGTGTGGCCATGCGCCTCGCGTGCATGGGATCAACCGAAAGCCGCAGGATGGCGTCGACCAGCGCCCCGCCGTCGCGCGGCGGCACCCGGTAACCGGTTTGTCCATCCCGAACCAGGGTCGCGGCGCAGCCCGCCGGAGTCGCGATCACGGGGAGTCGCTGGCTCATCGCCTCCAGCAGCACCAGACCAAAGCCTTCGTAGGATGACGTCCACAGCAGCGCGTCGTGCCGGCGATATTCCGCCATGACGCGATCCTCGGCAACGCGATCGATGACGGTGACGAACGGGCGGACGGCCTCGGTGAACCCGGCGAGCACCGTCTCGCGAGGGACGCCGGGTCCGAGCACCGTCAACGGCAGGGTCTTGCCCATCGCGTGCAGCCGGTTGATGGCGTCGCAGAGATAGGTCACGCCCTTGACCAGATCCCAGGTCCCGCAGAAGAGAAGGCCCGCACCGCGCGGAGAATCAGCCGGCGGCGCGTCGGCCAGGAACCTCGCGGAGATACCATGCGGCACCACGGTGACGCGATCCCCGGGCTGCCATCCGCGCTCCAGGGCGAAGGCGCGGTCCACCTCGTTGAGCACCAGCAGCCCGTCGGCCAGACGCGCCGCAGCGGCGACTTGCGATAGCCGGCTGACGGGATACCAGATCCGGCGGATCGCGGATTTCCGCCGCAGCCCGTCGCTGTGATCGTCCAGCATCCGGCGGTAATTGAGATGCTCGAGTCCGTGCGATCGGGAGACGAACGCCGGACGATCGCGGCGTCCGAGAATGCCCAGACACCCGAACCAGAAACCCTCGGCGCTCGCCGCATCGACAACGTGATACGGCTTCCGGGCCATGCGTCGCGCGATAGCGCGGGCCGCCATCCACGGAGAGACGAGTTGCCTCACTTGCCGTGACGCCGGCTGCGTGCCGATTTCTCCTGCCCACACCACATCGCAGGTGTGGCCGAGGCTTTCGAATTCTTCGCGCAGCTTGTACGAGACCTTGGATGAGCCAAGACGCGGGTCGTCCGGATAATCTCCGACCAGCAGAATCGACAGAGGTTGATCGGTCAACGGCGCATCCGCGTGATCGTGACGTCGAGCGCAAACTGCTCGTCGTAGAGTCTGCGCCCACGCGCACCGAGCGCCGCGCGGGCGGATGGGTCGGCGGCCAGGCTCGCGGCCGCCGAGACCATTGCCGCGACATCGTTTGCCGGAGCCAGGGCGACGGCGCCGGATTGCGCCCACACAGGTTCGGTCAGCGCGCCGTCGCTCGTCAGCACCGGCAGCGACGTCGTCAGCGCCGCCATCACCGATGTGCGCCTCGTGGTCACGCCGTCGGGATACGGCTGCAACAGCAGGTCGCAGGCGCGCAAGGCCGTGGCGATCGGCTCGGCG
>JANPCT010000048.1:0-3692 GCA_031431095.1 Acidobacteriota bacterium
CCGCAGTCCAGAAGACGTTCCGGCGCACGCCCGCCGTCACCCCGATCAGTGCAAGGAGCAGGACGAGGGGACCGACATACACGGAGTAGAAGAACGGATCGCGCCCGAAGTTCAGCGGGCCCATCCACGGCAGGTCCGCGAGAAATGCGTTGTAGTAATCACCGAACAGATGGGGCGCGAGCGTCTCCCATAGCGAGAAGGGATGCAGCGACCAGAAATCCGGCGTCGCCAGCGCTCCGCGGTGCGCCGCCAGGCCGGCCATTCCTGTCGGCACCAGTTGGCAGGCTGCGAGCAGTGCGCCGGCGATCAGCGCGATGACGGTCATCGCCGCGGACACCGCCGGGGCTGCATCGTGTCGCCCGGCACGCCGACCGAACAACACATAACCGACGGCGAGCGCGCCCGTGGACGCCCACGTGACCGGTTCTCCACACAGTCCCTGGAGCGCGAAGAGGAGTGCGACAATTCCAACCCGTGCGGTGTCGATCGCGGGCGTCGTCGATACCGCCGACGTCGCGGTTGGCGGCAGCCGGATGCGGCTGACACCCCACAGCACCCACGGCATCAAGGCCACCGACCAGGACAGGTTCGGTGTATTCAGCATCGACACCGCCGGGCCCGACAAGGCGAACGCACATGCGCCGAGAGCCGCAGCGGGGGCCGGCGTTCGCCGCGCGAGGAAGGCGAACGTGCCCAGCCCGGCAATCGGCAGCGGCAACGCAATCCAGAGGTTGAACGACACCACGTCCGACGGCAGCATCCGCACCGCCATCGTCACCGGCATCAGCAACTGGTTGAGGGCGTCGGCGATCGCGGACTGTCCCGCGGCCACATAGGGGTCCCACCACGGCGCCTCGCCGCTGGCGATGGCGTGCCTGAGCCAGAGGTGGCGGGACCAGAAGAAAAAGGACAGGTCGCGTACGAAGAAGATCTTGCGCGTCGTCAGGACGCCGAGAATCGGAATGCACGTGAGCGCGACGACCAGCCATCCCCAGGTGCGCGTGCGCACCTCACTCACCAGCCGCACCTTGAGCTGCTCCGCGCCGTCGAGTGCGCGCACTTGCGATTACCCACAACGCCAGCGCCGCAACGGTGGCGGCGGTGATGGCGGCGCCTTGGTAAAACCTGCGCGGGCGAAAGGTGAACGTCACCAGGTGTTCGCCTGGCGTCAGGTGAACGGCCCGGAAGAGCCCGTTGGCTCGCATCAGCGTCGCCGGCTGGCCGTCGACATCGACTCTCCAGTCCGGGTTGTAGGTGTCCATCAGCGCGAGATAGCCATCGCCAGGTGAGCCCGCGCGAATGACGACGCGATTGAGGCCGTCCTCGACGAATGTGGCGGAGGGGGCGACCGGAGCGCCGGGCTGGCCGGCCGCCGGTGGCGGCGGCTCACTCACGAGTACGCCGGACGACGCAGTGAAGCGCGCCTGGAACATGCCCTGTATCTGCCAGTTGACGTCGGGCCCCATCAGCGCCTGGGGCACGACGTAGGCGCGGCGCGCGGCCGGATTGAACTCGTATAAGTGCTGCTGCTCTGCCCCGATCAGCTGCGCCAGCGGGGGCGCGGCGGGAAACGGCGGCGTCGGCAGCACCACGAAGCGCGTTCCGGTGCGCGCGAGGAAGCGAAGCCGATCTTCGCGAGGCGCCACCTTGAACCAGCCGCCCGCGCGGGCGAAGTCAGTCGGCCAGAGAACCGGCAGGTCGTACGACATCGATTCCCGAATGCGCGCGCCGGAGGGATGAAACAGAAACTGTCCGACGATCAGGTAGCGCTGCTGCATCTCGCTGTATTCGTCGAGATACCGCGCGTATTTCGGCGCGTCGACGTCCGTCGTGTTGACGTAGCCCTCCAGCCGGCCGCCGACATACACCCGCTCGTGCATGTCGCGGGGAACGACCTCGGCCCACGCCGGCGTGTTCAGCAATTCCGCCGCCATCGTCGGATTGACGCTCGAGTTCGCGGCGAGCAAGTCCCCGACGGCGAACAGTCCCAGGACCACGAGGGCGGGGCGGCGTTCTCGCCTGGCCGACGCGGCGACCCACAGGAGGAAGGATGCGCACAACAACTTGAGCAGCAGTGACGTCAAGAGAGGGCGCGCGCGGAACAGCAGGAACTCCGCACCCTGGATCGGCGCCGGCACCTTGGCCCACACGGCCAGGTTGAAGAAGCCCCGGATCGGCAACGCCGGGGCAATCAGCACCCACGCGATCAGAATGTACGACAGCAGCGCCGCGACACACGCGGCGGTGAGGACGATGCGGACGGCACGGCGCGGGGCGGCGCCGTCGAGGATCCATTGCAGCGCCGTCGCGGCCAGTATCGCGAGGCCAAACGCGCCGAGGGAGAGATACTTCACGGGGAATCGGAACGAGCGAAGCGGCGGAATGAGTTCACGGAGGATCGGATACACCGGCGTATATGGACCCAGCGATGCGAGTGCGCACGCCAGGATCACGATCGACCAGAAGAGAGTGCGTGGGCGGCCGGAAACGGCCGCGACGGCCGCGAGCAGCACGACGGGAATGCCGACGTACATGGTGTAGTAAAACGGATCGCGCTGACTGTTGAGGGCGAGCATCCAGCCCGTCTCGCGCAGGCTCGACACGAAGTAGTCGCCGAAGAAATGCGGCACCGCGAGTTCCAGCAGAGCGAGTGGATGAAACGCCCAGAAGTCGCTGACGGCGCCGAGTCCGCGCATCGACGCGGCACTGGCCGCCGACAGCGGAACGTACTGAATCGCCGAGAGCAGCACGCCGGCGCCGAGTCCGGCTGCGGACAGGGCGACGAGCCGCCGATCGCGCCACCTCCCTTCCGGCAGGGCCGCGTACGCGGCGGCGATTGCGAAGGTGGCGGCGAATGTCACAGGCTCTCCGGCAAGCGCCTGGCAGGAGACGACCCACGCCAGCAGGGCGACCGCGGCCGCGGTCCGGCGCGCGAACAACCGCTCCATGGCCCAGAACACGTACGGCACCGCCGCAACGGACCACGACATGTTTGGAAAATTCGTCGTCGAGACGATTGGACCGGAAACGGCGAAGGCGATCGCACCAAAGGCCGACGCGACAGGGGTCACGTGCCGGCGCAGGAACAGGTACATCCCGAGCGCCGCGAGCGGCACCGGCAGCGCCACCCACGCGTTGTACGCAACGACCTCTGGCAGCAGCAGGCGCACCAGCAGCGAGGGCAGGTGGAACAACTGGTAGAGCGCGTCATTGAGCGCCGGCTGACCGTTCGCCGGATACGGGTCCCAGAGGGGAAACGATCCTGAGAATACCGAGTGGCGCAGGAAGAGGAAACGCGACCTGAACGCCATGGTCAGATCGCGAACGAAGAATATGTTGGAGCGCGTGAAGACGCCGGCCACCGGAATGGTCGCGACGAGAAGAGCGGTAACCGGCCAGAAGGCCCGGGGGAGCGTGCGCATCAAAACAACGCGGGCGGACCCGAAGGTCCGCCCGGCCGCCGGAGGAGGCCGTCGCCGGCCCCGCCCAGTCTACTGAATCGCCGCGCCTCCCGAGGGTGACGCGGTGTCGCTGCCGCCCGAACCGATCGAGCTGGTCGCCTGCCAGATCGTGCCGGTGGTGTTGGTGAAGAAGAAACGCGTGCCGGTCGACGTCGACACGGGGTCCGCCCAGGCATGGTAGCCGGAGGCGAGGCCGGTCGCGCCGTTGCACGCCGTGCTGCCGGTCGCGCT
>JANPCT010000049.1:0-14538 GCA_031431095.1 Acidobacteriota bacterium
GTACGATCGGTTACAGGCGAACGTCAAATGACAAGGATGGACGGATGACAAACAGAAACACGGGACTCATCGTCGGCGCGATTGTGATTGCCGCTGTCGTCGTCGCGATTGTGATCTACTCCTCCGCACGCGAACCGTTGTCCATCCTCGGCGCCCACCCGACCAAGGGGGTGTTTGGCTGGTCGGACACCGAGGCGACATTCACGCTCCGTGAAGTGAACGGCGCCTGCGCGCTCACCGGGAAGGACTCGGAAGTAGAAGTCGCCAAGGGGAAGAAAATCACATGGACGGTCCGCAACTTCTGTTTGCAGCCGCAAACGGTCACCGTGGGCAACTTCCGTAGAGCCGCGTCGGCTGCGACGAACTGCCAGCAGGCGACAGAAGGCATCGAGTGGCCGTTCAACGGCGACGACAACAATTTGAACAAGCGGCAGGCGACAGCCAGGGCGAGTAATGGGTCCGACCCGGAGACCGAGACGTTCAGGCTGACCGATGCGAAGAACACGACCGGCAAACTGCAGGATTACCACTTTGACGTCTGCGTCGGCCAGGGCAGCGGCACCAAGGTGGATCCTCGCCTTGTCATCGATCCGTAGGATCGCGGCGCGGCGTGCCGGTTGCATAATGCCGTGATCGATGCCAAAGCTGACGGCGCCTGAGAAGCAGCGCGTGGCGACACCCGTCGTCCCCACGGCGGTTGTGCCCTTGCCTCCCACGACCCGGCGCTACCGCGGTTCGCGGAGCGTCGATCGGCTGCGCGGCCAGCGCGTCGCGCACCGCTGGCGCTACAGGCTGGCGCCGGATCCGCTGCACCGGAAACCCAAAGGCGTCCTGCCGTTCTGGACGCGCGTGCGCCAGCTGTTCTGGTCGTGGTGGCCGTGGGGGGTCGCCTGCGTCTGGAATCTGGTCCACGACAAATGGGGCTGGGCCATCGGGATGGGCTGCATGGCCTTCGCCTGCTACCTGATTACGCCGGCGGAAGCCTCGCCGCAATACGGGCTCGATCACGAATTCAGTGTCGACGACGACGAGTTCCTCGCGACGATGGCGGGAGCGACAGGCGTGCCGTTCCTGCCCGGTAATGCGCTGACGATCCTCAACAACGGCGACGAGTTCTATCCGGCGATGCTCGATGGCATCGCCGCGGCGGAGGTGTCGATCACCATCGAGGCCTATATCTACTGGGCCGGAGACATCGGCCGCCAGTTCGCGGAAGCGCTGGCGGCGAAATCGAAGTCGGGCGTGCGCGTCAAGATCCTGCTCGACGCCGTGGGGTCATCGACGATCGGCGAGGACCTTCTCGAGGTTCTCGAAGATGGGAAGTGCCAACTGGCCTGGTACAACCCGTTCAACTGGCGGCGCGTCCGGCGCTACAACCACCGCACCCACCGCAAGTCACTCATCCTCGACGGACGGATCGCCTTCACCGGCGGCGCCGGCATTGCCGATCACTGGCGCGGGAAGGCACGGCATCCCGGCGAGTGGCGCGATCTGCAGATTCGGATCGAGGGCCCGGCGGTGGCGCCGCTGCAAACAGGGTTCGCGCAGAACTGGCTGCAGACGACAGGAGAGTTGATTTCCGGACCGCTCTATTACCCGCCCTGCCGGCCCGCGGGACCTCTCGCGCTGCAGACGATCATGAGCTCTCCCGAGGTCGGCGCCTCGACGGTGCGCATCATGTACTACCTGTCGATCATCTGCGCCAGGCGTTCGATTCTCATTGCCAATCCCTACTTCGTCCCCGACGCCGCGGCACGGGACGCACTGATCGAAGCCAAGCGGCGCGGCGTCCAGGTGCGCGTCATGGTCGCGGCGCGCCACAACGACAACTGGCTGGCGCGAAACAACAGCGTCCGGGTCTACGGCCGGCTGCTCGAGGCAGGCATCGAGATCCTCGAGTACAACCGGACCATGCTCCACTTGAAGACGATGGTGGTGGACGGCAAGTGGTTCACGATCGGGACCACCAACTTCGACAACCGCTCGTTCGCCCACAACGAAGAGAGCAACACGTGCGGCTACGACCCGACGATCGCGAAGGGATTGCAGGACATGTTCGACGCCGACGTCGCCGGCTGCGATCGGCTGGACCTCGAAACCTGGAAGCGGCGCGGTCCATGGCGCCGCAGCGAGGAAGTGGTGGCCGCGTTCTTCGAAGAACAGATCTGAAGGGCGCCGCTGACGCCGCGCCGCCGTTCTCGAAACTACCGCGCCGACAGGAAGGACGCGTCCGATCTGAAACCCTGAGGACTACTCGTAATATTTCTTGTACATTCCGCGCCTGAACACCCACCCGCCCAGCGGCCCGAGCCAGTTGAGGACGTGATACATGTAGCCGAGATCGGTGATTTCGATCAGGTTGCCGTCGAAGTCCTTCACGAAAAACAGCCAGTGCCCGCGCGGCGACTGCTCCGGCGGGCTCACGATCTCGAGTCCCTTGCGAACGAGGTAGTCGTGCCACCGCCGGATGCCGCGCACGTTGAGGCAGATGTGCGTCGGGCCGATCCGGTTCCACACCACCGGTTGCACCGGCAGTGGCGGCTGGAAGTGGAAGATCTCGATCACCGCACCGCCGGGAATGCGGATCCAGCCGATCGTGCAGGTGGCGCCGGGCACCTCGACGCCGAAGAACCCGCGCACGCGATCGGGCGGAGCCTCCGACACCCCCACCAGCGGACAGCCGAAGACGTCCCAGTAGAACCGCACCGCCCGGTTGAAGTCCGACACGGTAATGCCGCTGTGGCTGAAGGATCGCGCTCTCACAATGGTTGGCTCGAGGATAGATCGTTGACGATGATGTGATCGGCGACGCGCAGCGCCTGCGCCGCGATCGTCAGGCCGGGATTGACGGCGGCGGACGACGGGAAAAATGACGCGTCGACGACGAACAGATTATCGACATCGTGCGCGCGGCAGAACGGATCGAGGACGGACCTGCGGGGATCGGTGCCGAAGCACAGCGTTCCGCACTGGTGCGTGGTGTTGCGCCTTCCGTGCGAGTGCTTCACCACCAGCCAGAATCCGAGCCGGCGCAGGATCCGCTCGGTTTCCTTGACGAGGATCCGGTGCGGCACGAGGTTGTTCGGCCGGTACGCCAGGCGGATGCGTCCGTCCCGTTCGATAGTGACGCGGTTCTCGTCGCTCGGGAGATCCTCCGACATCACCAGCCAGTCGACGCCGCGCCCGACCCACGCCTCGTAGGCCCACAGCGGGATCCACGGGACGACGGTCTGGGCCATGACGCCATGGGTCCGCCCCTGCGACTGGATTTGCCCCAGAGGGTAAGGCGTGCCGCGGCCGTGGAGGTAGAAGTCGTTGATCGCGACGGTCTTCTGAAAGACCGTGGCGTTCCGCCGGAAGGGATGAAAGCCTTGCATCATCGTGGCGAGATGCGCCATGTAGCGCTTCCCCACCAGGCCCGATGAGTTCGCCAGACCGGCGGGATGCTTCCCATCCGCCGACCGCAGAAGGAGCGCCGCCGAGTTGACGGCGCCGCACGACACGATGAAGCGATCGGCCTCGATGCGGACAGGGCCGCCGTCACGCTCGATCTCCACGGCGGCGACTCGTCTGCCGCTCGGGTCCGCCACCAGCCGCTCCGCTCGCGCGTGGGTCCACAGCGTCACGTTCGGACGCTGCAGCGCGGGACGGATGCCGCACACATCCGCTTCGCTCTTCGCGTCGATCCGGCAGGCGAACGAGTTGCAGGTGTTACAGAGGACGCAGCCGTTCTCCTCACCGGGACGCATGACACCGAGCGGCAGGGGTGACGGGCGCAGCCCTTGCGCGCGGAGCTGCTCGACGATCGCCGCCATGCCCGCGGAGTGGGCGACGGGCGGATACGGATACGGCCCCCTCGGCGGCTCGGTTGGATCGGCGCTCGCCTCGCCACGCACGTGATACATGCGCTCGGCGCGATCGTAATAGGGCGCCAGCGTCTCGTAAGCGATCGGCCACGCCGGCGACACGCCGTCGGCGTGCGGGATCTCGTCGAAGTCCGCCTGGCGCAGCCGGTAGAGCACGCTGCCCCAGAACTTGGTATTGCCGCCGACGTTGTAATGCGTGTACGGCCGGAACGACTCCCCCCGATCGTCGATCCAGCGCTCCGTCGTCTGATAGCGGAGCTGGCGCCACACCGCGTCGGGACTCCAGTTCTCGGCCTCCTGCGGCACGAAGTCGCCGCGCTCGACGATGAGGATGCGCGCGTCGGTCTGCGACAGCGCCCTCGCGATCGTCCCGCCTCCGGCGCCGGTGCCGATGATGACGATGTCGTAGTGCTCCGTCACGGCGCGCTGTAGACCTGCTCCATGAGGCGTTGATCCTCCATGGCGCGCTCGAGGCTCATCTCGGGCGTGGTGCCCTGGCGGATGGCCTTGACGAAATCGCGATACATCGCGCGGTAGCCGCGGATGTCGGCGAATCCGGGCCAGGTCACCCTTGGAAATCCGCGTCCCCTCGCGACGACGAACAGTCCATTCGACTCGAAGGTGATGATCCCCTCCCGCCCGAACAGCTTCGACAGCCGCAACCCCTTGAGCAACGAAGGAACTTCGCGCGAGTAGTAGAGCGACCCGGCCGCGCCGTTGTCGTATTGGAACGCCACCATCATGCTCTTCGCGCGGCGATCGGGACCCACCGGTGAGGCAGGCGGCCGGAACCCGTGAATCCTTTCGATGCGCGGGCCGAGGCTGTTGGCGAGATGCAGCCAGTGGATGCCTTCTTCGACGAACGCGTCGCCGCAGGCCATCGTCTCGTCGTTGCGCCAGTCGTCCGCGGTCTTCAGCCGCCGGGCGATCGTCACGAAATGCGCGAGCACGAGATCGCCGATGACGCCGCTCGCGAGCAGCCGCCGCAACTCGACGGCCAGCGGCTTGTAGTGATCGTTTTCCCCGACAATGACGACGCGCCCGGCGCGATCGCGCGCCGCCGCCACGTCGCGAAAATCATCCATGCGCGGAAACGCCGGCTTCTCCACGAGGACGTGCTTTCCGGCAGCGAGCGCCGCCAGCGTCAGCTCGCGATGAAAGCGCGGCGGCACGGCGACGACGACCGCGTCGATCGAGGAATCCGCGAGGGCGCTCGCATAGTCGGCATACGCCGCGACGCCGCCGTATTCGCGGCGGAAGGCTTCGGCCTTGCCGGCGTCACGGCTGGCGTAACTGCGGACAATGTCACCGCCCGCGCCGCGCAGGCTTCGGCTGTGCACGCGCGTGATGAAGCCGCACCCGAGAAAAGCAAGCCGCAGCGGTTCTGGCATCGAGGGATCGATTCCATCATACCTTCGCCAACGCGCGGCCGGGCGCGGCGAGGTCAGGCTGCGGGGGTCGCGACGTCGGCGGCCGGCGTGCCGATGTGCGCCGCTTCGGCGAGATGCTTGCGCGTGTCGGCAAGCGTGGAGGCGACGAGCGCGGCGCCGGCATCGACCAGCGGCTGCGAGCTCTCGTCCGACATCGACGGGTGCGCCCATCGTCCGACACTGATGCGCACGTCGGGCAGTGCACTCTTCAGCTTCTTCACCAGGTAGCGTGTCTTCGACGGCGCGCTCGGCGGAAGATCGGCGATCAACACGACCGAGTACCCTTCCGCGCGCACGTACTGCACCAGCTCCGATGCCATCACCCGCGTCGTCGTGATCTCGAGCGCGATCGGCAGGCCAGCCAGGACCTGCGCCATCATTCGCAGCGCGAGCTCGTCTCCCGCGCCATTGGCCGGATAGCCCAGCACACGCAGTGCCGGCCGTGCCGCCACCACCGCCGGCGGCCGGGGCGCGTCCGCCAGCAGCTCGATCATCTCGCGCGTTATCTCAATGACCGCGGCTTCCTCCTCGGCGGACAGCCGTTCCTCGAGACGATCGCGCTCCGCGTAGTTCAGCGCGGGAATCAGCATCGAGTCGTAGACGGAGTCGGCGGGCTGCGCCTTGACGTAACGCTCGACGATGTCGGCGGCTTCGGCCTGGTCGCGCGCGAGAAGCCTCTGGTAATAACTGTTTTCCGGCGTCAGAGCCGGCGCGTCGGATAGCAGCGTGCCAAGGAACTCGAGCCCCGGCACGTGCTTGCCGAGGACGACGAGGCACACGGTCAGCGGCGTCGCCATCAGCAGCCCGAGCGGTCCCCACAACCAGGTCCAGAACGCGACCGAGATCATGAGCGCAACCTGTGAAACGCCCATCGCGCCGGCATAGAGGAACGTCTCGAGCACGAAGTTCGTGAAGATCTCGAGCACGCCATAGAGCGCCGCGACTTCGAGCGGACGAGTCCAACCGGGCAGTGCCGCGAATGCGAGGACTACCGGACCCGCGGCCGCGCCGATCGGGCCGAGGTACGGAATGAACCGCAGCACCGCGCCCATCGAGCCCCAAAACAGCGGATACGGCACGCCGAACCACCACAACCCCGCTGCCGCGATGGCGCCGTAGATGATGTTGACGATGGTCTGCAGCAGCAGTTGGCGGCTGACGCGGGACCCCGCCTCGTCGAGCGCCTTGGTGGTAATGGCGAGGTGACCGTGGCCGACAAGGCCGATGATTCGATCGCGAAGATCCTCCCGCTCGAGCAGCATGAACAGCACGAGGACGACGACCGATAAAGCCGTGCCGAGCGGCGCGACGATGGGACCGAGCCAGCCGATCGCTGAAAACCCGGGCGCCGGGTCGGATGTGACGACCACGGGACTCGCCGATGTGCCGGCCGGCGGCGCGACGCCGAGATCGCCCTGCAGCTCGGTCATCGCACGCTCGAACTTCGACATCGAATTGCCGTTGCGCGCGCCCTGCACGTCACGCGCCTTGGCGCGGATGTTGGCCCGATACGTCGGCAGATCCGTGCCGAGGCTCGACATCTGCCGCACGACGCCCCAGCTGGCGAGGCCGAGGAAGGTGAACACGAGGAACACCACGAGCAGGACGGCGGGAATCCGGCCGATGCGACGCTGCAGCCAGACCACCGGAGGAGCCAGCACGAACGTCAGCAGGACTGCGATGCTGACGGGCACCAGCACGGCTTGCGCCCAATACAGCACCGCCACCACCAGGACGCATCCTGCAAAGGTGACCCACGCTTTCACGGACTTGAAGAGGTCGTTCATGACAGTGCCAGCCACCTGAGCAAGGGCCGTACCCGCCACCGGTTAGCGCCAGGTGGCGGCGGTTTCGGCTGCGAACGCATCGAATCCGCGTGGGGCATGGCCGATGAGCGCGGTCTGCCGAGCGATGGACTCGGCGCTGGCGATCAGTCCGTGTTTCTGGAAATGCTCATACATGTAGCGAAAGTCGAACACCATCCACGCGGGCAGGTATTGGAGTTGCTGCGTTTCCCACGCGTCGAGGTCATCGCCCGCGTAGGTGATCGGCTTGCCGAGCGCCCTGCTCCAGGATTGAGCGGTGGATTCTCCCGTGACCGCCTCCGGGCCTACCAGGTCGTAAGTCTGCCCTTCATGACCCTTCTCCGTCAGCGCAATTGCCGCGGCTTCGGCGATGTCGCGGACGTCGACGCGCGATACGCCTGTGCTTCCGAGCGGCTGTGGATAGAGGCCGTACTGCAGCAGCACGTCCTTGAACCAATAGTCGTTCTGATGAAAATTATTCGGACGCAGGATGGTGAATGGGATTCCGGACCCCTTCAGTGCCTGCTCGACGCCAATCTTGCCGCCGAAGTGCGGTAGCCAGGGAGCCTTGTCGACGTCGTGCACGGAGACATAGACGACCCGGGATACGCCGGCGAGCCGCATGCCGGTGACGCCCATCAGCGCCTCGCAAACTTCCGTGCGGCTGACGGGGTTGATCAGGAACACGCGATCGGCGCCTTCGAACACGCTGCGCGCGCTGGCAGGTTCGAGCAGGTCGCCTTTGACCGCGGTGACACCTTTGGATTCTGTGACTTTCGAAGGATCGCGCGTCAGCACCTTGACGCTTTCGCCACGCGCCACCAGCTCCTTCACCACTGCCGACCCGACCGTCCCCGTTCCGCCCGTGACCAGAATGCTCATCTACTCGTCCCTCCCGCGCGTAAGACGCCACGCCACCTCCTAGGGTCCCACATCGAGAAGCGTCCTGCGCATCCGAGTGGCGGGGGCGCCCGGCGCGTACTCGAATTCAGACAGCCGACCGAAACCGTAGCGCTCCCAGAACGGCTCGGAGCCGTGGACCGAGACCAGCTCGCACAGGCGCAATCCGCGCGACCGCCCGACCGCGAACGCGGCAGCAATCAATTCATCCGCGAGTCCGCGTCCGCGATGCGCAGCCGCGACGCCAAGGTTGTGAATGTAGAACGCATCCGCGTCCGCTGGCAACCGCTCGAGCGGCGCGTCGAGATCGAGGATGGTGCCTGAACAAAGCGGCAGCGCAAACACGAAGCCGCACAAATTGCCGTCGTCGAACACCCCGAGGGCGCCGTCCGGAAACAGCGCGAGCAATTGGCGGAACGCCGCGTCGGAAATGCGGAGGGCCGGCACGTACAACTCCGCTTCGAGGCGGGTTATGGCCGGCATATCGGAGGCCGTCAGGTGGCGTCGCGCGATCACGATCAGCCTTTGACGAGGAAGCCCCTCGCGTTGAGGAATTCGCGCACGCGGTCGCGCAGCTCACCTTGCAGTTCGACGCCGTCGTCCGTTGCCGTGCCGCCGGTGCCGCATGCGCGCTTCAGATCCTGGCTGAGATCGCGCAGAAAGGCCGCGTTGTTCGGCAGGCCGAAGACCACCGTGACGGTCTTGCCGCCACGCCCCTTCTTTTCCATGCGCAGTTTGGCGACCGGGCGGGCCGGCACCGGCTCGCTGGCGGCCTGGCCGCAGGTGCAGCCACGCTCGGGCAGGCTGCAGCCGCGGCATATCTTCCCTGCCGCGCTCGAGTAAACGATCCTGGCGTTTTCGCGATCCTTCATGTCGTCCGCCGTGACACGAGTGGCGGGGTGCGCCGGCAATTGTACGTCGTCTGGGCGGTCGTGCTGCTTTTCGCGATCGGCCGGCGTGGGCGGCGCTCACCGCCGGCGTCAACTCGGGCGTGCTCTGCGCGATTTCGGATCGGGTTTGTAGTCACGGTTGCCGGCGGGCACGGCGGCGAGAACCTTTCGGGTGGCGACGCCTTGCTGTT
The DNA here is from genome assembly GCA_031431095.1 of Acidobacteriota bacterium. Classification (GTDB taxonomy): domain Bacteria; phylum Acidobacteriota; class Vicinamibacteria; order Vicinamibacterales; family 2-12-FULL-66-21; genus JAICSD01. Next base: position 9,083 of record JANPCT010000049.1, read on the forward strand.
GGATCGTACCGGCGAGCAATTCGACGATGGCGGTGGCTTGCTCGGCGTTCATTTCAGGCTCCCGCGGGAGAAGGAAACGCCAGTCTACCCGAACGCGTTCAGCGCGCCGGGAATTAGCGCGCCGGCAGTTTGGAGACGTCGGGCACGTCCACACCGAGCGCCTCCGCCAGGTCTGACTGGTGCTCCTGCTCCTCGCGCAGGATCTCGCGGATGTCTTCCGCAATCGCGTACTCGCCGAGCGCCTCGCACTGCCGTACGCGCTCGCGGTAATTCCTGATCGTATCGTTCTCGTTGTCGAGATCGAATCGCAGCATGTCGGTGGCCTTGTCGGAGATCTTGACGGCCATGGGCGTCGCGGTCGGCTTGCCGCCGAGGTAGTCGACGTGTTTGGCGATGGTCAGCGCGTGCGCGAGCTCCTCGCCGGCGTGCTTCTCCAACTCCTCCGCAATGTTCATGTACTGCGCGCCCTTGATCGACTGTGAATACACGACGTAGGCAATCACCGCCTGGTACTCACGCGACAGGTCGGCGTTCAATGCCTTGATCAGATCTTCCCGCGAGAACTCTTTCTTCTGCTGCGCCATTCTGCTGCCTCCGAAAATACCGACACGACCCCGGTGTCGTGCATGGAAGCACAGTCGGGGCCATCATGGAAAATAGATGAGCTGGGGAGGGAAGCCGGGGAAGGTCTGAGGTGCGAGAGGCCAGCGGCGCCGTGGAGCGGCAGAGCGGCAGGAGAAGGGGATGCGACCCGTGCGGTAGTCTGCTCCGCCGCCGAAGCGGCGGAGCATTCGGGATAGTGCGATTAGACGACGCGGACGTTTTCGCCGCGGGGACCCTTGGGGCCCTCGCCGCGGTCGAACGTGACCGCCTGGCCTTCGCGAAGCTCGTCGAAATGGGTCTGCGTGCAGGCCGAGTTATGGAAGAAGTACTCGGTGCCCTCATCCGCGAGGATGAAGCCGAAGCCCTTGTCGGAGACGAGTCGCTTGATAGTGCCGTTCATGTTGTTGTACCTGAAATAGAGAGTGTTGAAGAATGTTGCGGCAGGTTGGAGAGGAATTCAGGAGGAAATCCGCGCGCCTACGAAATACCTGTCAGCGCTGGATGTAAGGCAAGAGCTGGTGAGGTCGCAACCGAAGACCGCAGTATACCACGGATGCAACTCGCCGACGTCACCCCGAACCTGATCGTGGCCGACATTGCCCGGAGGGACAGCGCGTCGAGGCGTAGCAGATTGCGCTAGTCGATGCCCGGATCGACCGCGGGAAGCGTGATGAAGAAGGTCGTCCCGTGGCCTGGCTGGGACTCGCACCGGATCGACCCGCCGAGCGCCTCGGTGCAGTCCGATACGATGGCCAGGCCGAGGCCCGTGCCGGAAATCCCGAGCTCCTCGTCGAGGTGGGCGTGGGCGCGGAAGAAGCGATCGAACACGGCGACCTGGTCCGCTTCGGAGATCCCCAAGCCGTTGTCTCGCACCACGACGGTGCAGAGCGTGGGATGCAGCTGCGGCGGCCCGGGCGCGATCTCGACGAACGATTCGTCCCGGCCTGGGTCGCTGTACTTGATCGCATTCGAGACCAGGTTCAGGAGCACCAGCTCGAGCCGGGCCGGGTCCACCACGATCGTCGGCAGTCCCGGAATGACGCGGATCGCCACACCTCTGGCCGCCGCCATTTCCTCGAGCTGACGGCCGACTTCGGCGGCAACCGTCTCGATCGGCACCAGCTGACGGCTGGGGCCGTCCAGCGGCTCGCTCAGACGCGAAATCCGCTGCAGATTCTCGACGAGCCAGACCAGGCGCTCCGCACTGGTCCGGACGCTGGTGGCAACTTTCACCAGTCGTCCTTCGTCCTGCGCGAGACGCGCATGATCTTTCTCGAGCACGCCGGCGGCGAAGAGGATGGTGCCGATCGGCGAGCGCAGCTCGTGACTGGCGGCGCGGTGGAACGCCTTGATGCGATCGTTCTGGTCCTGGATCGTCGCCATGTACTCGCTGATGAACGTGTCCACCGTCGTCCGCATCAGCGTGGCGATTGAGCGCGACAGCCGGCGGAGGACGTCGAACACTTCCGTCGACGTGGGCTGCAGGCCGAGAAGCTCGGTTTCATCCACCAGGAAGGCTTCGAGGATTTCCCCGAGGATCTCGTACTCGCGCAGCAGCTGATGGACCGACGCGCGCTGTTGATGGCGCAGCGCGCCGAGCTCACGCGCCTTGTCGATCACCGCGGCATTCGCCGCGATCTCCTCGTCAGCGTGCGCGCGCAGGTAGCCGGCAAGCTCGTCAATCAGCACCGGGATGTGATCGAGGAGCTGATCGGACGGGAAGACGTCGTTCGGTTCGACCGTCAGCAGGGTCTTCAGGCGCTCGAGCCACTGCCCCGCGAGCACGAGGCGCGCCGCGCTGACGCGCTGGGACAATCTGCTCGCGTAGTTGTCCGCGGCAATTATGGTCACGGGTACCAGCCTAGAAATTGGAAGACGAAACCCCATCATACGCTACCAGAATTGCTGAGGCATCGTCCGGCCGCGGCGATGGCCTTGACCCGGACGCCGCGGATGTTGAACGATCACGCCGATGGCTCAAACACCTGACACCACCGTGCCGGTCGCGCCGGCAGCGGCCCCCCTGTCCGACGGCGTCGTCACCCTCGGCAGCGTGCCGCCGGACGTCCAGCCCGGATGCCGCGCCTTCACGCATTTCAACGGCCCGACCGGCCAGCTGAGCGGCCTGTGCGCCGGACTGGCGGTGCTCGATCCCGGGGCCAGCCCGCATCCGCCGCATCGCCACCCGGAAGAGGAATTCCTCATCGTCGCCGCCGGTACGGGCGAAATCGAATGTGCCGGTAAGACCACCCAGGTCGGTCCCGGCGACATCATGTATTGCGCCGGTGACGTCCTCCACGGCATCACCAACACCGGTCAAGTGCCGCTGACGTTCTATTGGTCGAAGTGGCTGGCGTCTATCACTTCGAAGACGTAGCCGTTCACCGGCTCGCGGAAGAAAAAGCGCTCGAAGGGAGTCGCGCGGCCCGGTTCAATCAGGGTCGCGCCCTCTCCCGTCAACCGCGTCTTGAGCTCCCGAAACCGCGCGCCCGGATACGCTAGCGCCACGTGCCGCCCGAACTCACCCTCGAACGCGGACACCGCGAACCCGGCGACGTGCAGCAGATGCATCTCCTGGCCCTGGCCGATGTCGAACCAGACGACTTCAATCGGCGAGTTGGCCGGCACCGGTTGCCGCACGAAGCCGAGTGTGGTCTCGAAAAAGCGCGCCGTCCGCTCGACCTGCGGCGTCGCCAGGGTGAAATGAGCAAGACGCATACGCGATCCTCGCATAAACTCGCACCCCTGAGAGGTTGAACCTGATGACTGATTCGTACACGCCGCGTCCCGACGACAAGTTCTCCTTCGGGCTCTGGACCGTCAGCAATCGCGGCCGCGATCCATTCGGCGAAGCGGTGCGCGAGACGCTCTCCCCCGCCGACGCGGTGGCGATGCTGGGCGAGGTCGGCGCCTGGGGCGTCAACCTGCACGACAACGATCTCGTGCCCATCGACGCCACCGCCGCCGAGCGCGATCGCATCGTCAAGGACTTTGCTTCCGCCTGCCAGGAACACGGCATCGTCGTCCCGATGGCGACGGTGAACCTGTTCTACGACGCGGTTTTCAGAGACGGCGCGTTCACCGCGAACGATCGCGACGTGCGCGCCTACGCGGTGCAGAAGACGATGCGGGCGATGGACATCGGCGCGGAGCTGGGGGCGAAGATCTTCGTGCTGTGGGGCGGCCGCGAAGGGACGGAGACGGATGCCTGCCGCCGGCCGGACGAGGCCGTCAAGCGTCTCCGTGAAGCCATCGACTACCTGTGCGAGTACTCGATCGATCGCAAGTACGGATTCCGTTTCGCGCTCGAAGCGAAGCCGAACGAGCCGCGCGGCGATATCTACATGGCGACGACGGGCGCGTACCTTGGACTCATCCCGACGCTGCGGCATCCCGACCTGGTGGGCGTCAACCCGGAGGTCGCCCACGAGCAGATGGCCGGCTTGAATTTCCTGCACGCGGTGGCGCAGGCATGGGAAGCCGGCAAGCTCTTTCACATCGATCTGAACGACCAGGTGCCCGGCCGCTACGATCAGGACTTCCGCTTCGGGTCCGCCAGCGTGAAGTCGGCGTTCTTCCTGGTGAAGTTCCTCGAGGACGTCGGCTACGACGGGCCGCGACATTTCGACGCGCACGCGTATCGCACGGAGAACTACGACGGCGTCAAGGACTTCGCGCGGGGCTGCATGCGGACGTACCTGATCCTGCGGGACCGGGCTCGCCGGTGGAACCAGGACGCCGAGATCCAGGCGCTGCTCGGGGACATGAAACCCAATGGCACCGCCGTCTATTCGGCGGGCCACCGCGACGCGCTGCTTGGGAGGACGTTCGATCGCGGGGCTCTCGCTCGGAAGCCGCTTTCGTACGAGCGTCTGGATCAGCTGACCATCGAGGTCCTGCTCGGCATACGTTGAACCTCGCATACCCGCCCGCTGGAGCCTGGCTCGGGCACGTCCGTTGCACTTGGACAAGTCCTTACCGTCGAGCAACCTGAACCGCGGAGGACTCCATGACCGTACGAGACGTGATGACCGCCAATCCGACCTGCTGTACCCAGGACACGCCACTGCAGGATGTCGCGCAGATGATGGTGACCTGCGATTGTGGTGAGATTCCGGTGGTCGATAGCGAGAAGACACGCAAGCCCGTGGGCGTCGTCACCGATCGCGACATCGTCTGCCGCGCCGTGGCCGAAGGGCGCAACCCGAAGGACTTGCCGGCCAGCGCCGTGATGACGAGTCCGGCGGTGACCGTCGCGGTCGATGGTTCGATTGACGAGGTCATCGAGCTGATGGAAACGCACCAGATCCGGCGGGTGCCTGTCGTCGATCAGGACGGTAGGATCTGCGGAATCGTCTCCCAGGCAGACATCGCGAGGCACGAGCCCGGCACCGAAACCGGCGAACTGGTGCGCGAGGTCTCGGCCAAGTAACGTTCGAATCGGGCGCGGCGCCGCGTGCAGGCGGCGCCAGCGCCTTATTTCTGCTGCGCGGGCAGCTTCAGCGTCCAGACGTTTGCCGTTGCGATCGCGCGCTCGAAAGCGATGCGCGAGCCGTTGGACAGTCACCCTTCAAGTCACGACCCTGACCTGGCCTGTCACCGGGGGGTGCGAGAATGTTGGCATAGAATGGCCATGCCCGTCCCGCTCTTGCCGCCACGTGAGGAACTCGTGAGCACGCCCCTGTTCGACCTCTCCGCGCTCGACGCCGTCGAATGGCTTCGCCGCCAGCCGGGGGAATCAATCGACGTGCTCGTCACCGACCCCGCCTACGAATCGCTGGAAAAGCATCGCGCCATCGGCACGACCACGCGATTGAAACACAGCAAGGGGTCGAGCAACGACTGGTTCAGCG
>JANPCT010000050.1:0-10669 GCA_031431095.1 Acidobacteriota bacterium
CGTCCACCACCACGACGCGGGCTCGCGCTGCCAGACCACGACGGCCAGTACGGCGGCCGCCACCAGGGCGGTACAATGAAGGTGCATTGAAACAGGATAACAGCAGCGGATACGCGGCGCTCCGCGACGGCGCCGGATTGATCGACCGGCGGCATACGGGCATCATCATGTTGACCGGCGCGGATCGCCGGTCCTATCTTCAGGGGCTGCTCACCAACGACATCGCCGCACTGACGACGGGTAGCGGATGTTACGCGGCCATGCTGACTGCGCAGGGGCGGATGATGAGCGACATGCGCGTGCTCGAGCTGGGAGATGCGCTGCTCCTCGACGTGCCGCGTGAGGTCACGACCACCATCCGCGATCATCTCGATCGCTTCATCTTCAGCGAGGACGTTCAGGTGGAAGACGTCACCGGAACGCGCGCCGAAATCGGGGTCTACGGCCCCGCGGCCGCAGCCGTGCTCGTCCGCGCCGGCATGACCGGGGACGCGCCTTCGATCCTGTACGGGTCGGCTCGCCTCAGTCTTGCGGGCGCGCCGGCAATCGTCATTCGCAGCGACGAGCCTGGCATCTCCGGCTACGAGCTTCTCGTCGACTCATCGTCGGCGGAATCGGTACGCATTGCACTGCTGGCCGCCGGGGCAGTTCTGGCGAGCGATGCGGACGTGGAAACCACCCGCATCGAGCACGGCCGTCCCCGCTTCGGAGCCGACATGGACGGCGAGACGATTCCACTGGAGGCGGGGCTCGAGGATCGCGCCATTTCGCGGAGCAAGGGGTGCTACGTCGGACAGGAAGTGATCGTTCGCGTCCAGGATCGCGGACATGGCCGCGTCGCGAGGCGATTGATGGGACTGACGTTCGATGCCGAGGCAGCCGTGCCGGCCGCGGGTGAACGCATCATGTCAGGGGACAGGGAGATCGGCCGCGTCACCAGCAGCACGTGGTCGCCCGCGCGTGGCCGCCCGATTGCGCTCGGCTACGTCCACCGCGATTTCGTCGCGGCCGGCACTCGCGTGGCGGTCGCGGGAGCTGGTGCGGACGTGGTCCGCTTGCCGTTCATTCCCATCGCGTCAGAAGCTTGATCAATTCGTCGTCTGCCGGCGGAAACGGCAGCGAGGGCAGGTCGGTCCGCGCCACCCATCGCATTTCCTGGCCGAGCAGCGCCATCGGGGAGTTCAGCAGCCGGCAGGAGAGGAAATGCAGCTCGACGCTGCGGTCCGGATAGTCGTGGGTCACCGTGAGGACCTCGGTTCCGATGACGGCATCGACGCCAAGCTCTTCCTTCAACTCGCGGCGGAGGCCGTCCGCGAGTGACTCGCCGGCCTCGCATTTTCCGCCGGGAAACTCCCACAGCCCTTCGAGATGCACCCCCTTCTGCCGCCGGGTGACGAAGTAGTGATCGTGTTCTTCGACGATGGCCGCGGCCACCACGATCGTCATGGGTGCTCGTTCGCCGGGTCGAACGGGTAAGCCTTGCAGCCGGCCTGCATCGGGCAGATCGGGCACTGGGGCTTCCGCGCCGTGCACAGCGTCGCCCCGAAATCCATCAACGCCTGATTGAAATCGAAAACGTGACGATGAGGAAGGACGGTGCGGGACACGGCCCAGAGATGCCGCTTCATCGCGTGCGCTTTCGGCGCGCCGCGTCCGATGAAGATGCGGAACAGCACGCGGGCGACGTTGGTGTCGAGGATCGCCTCGCGCTGGCCGAAAGCAAAACTCATGACGGCGCCGGCGGTGTACTCGCCGATGCCCTTGAACGAGCGAAGCGTCGGACCGTCGGACGGCAGCTCGCCGCCGTATCGTTCGACCGATTCGCGCGCGATGGCGTGAAGCCGGCGCGGCCGGATGTTGTAGCCGAGCGGCCGCCAGGTTTCGGTGACGTCGGATTCCGCCGCGTCGGCCAGCGCCTGAAGGCTGGGATACTTCTGCAACCACTCCACGTACTTGGGCAGGACGCGGTCCACCTGCGTCTGCTGCAGCATCACCTCTGAAACGAGGATGTGATAGGGGTCGCTCGTGTTCCGCCACGGAAGGTCGCGGCCGTTGGCGCGGTACCACGTCAGCAGCCGGCGGCGGAAGCGCCGTCGATCCGGTGGGCCAGGGAGCTGCAACGGCGGGTCTGAATCCTGGACCTTCCGGGCACGGGAAGAACTCTGCGGCGGCCGTGTGCCCTTCGTTGCTCCTATAATCTTCAAGTCTTGAAAATCTATACCAAGACCGGGGACAGCGGCGACACCGGCCTGTTCGGCGGAACACGAGTGTCGAAGGCGGACCCGCGAGTCGCGGCGTACGGCGACGTCGACGAGCTCAACGCCTACCTCGGATTTTCGCGCGCGACGCTCCTTCACGGCGACGATGTGGAGCTCGCCGCCATGCTGGAGCGCATCCAGCGCGATCTCTTCGCGCTGGGCGCACGGCTGGCGGATCCGGCGCATCAGATCGCCGATCGGGTGACGAAAGTCGCCGTCGCCCCGGCCGACATCACGCGGCTGGAGGAATGGATCGACGCGCTCGAAGCCACGCTGCCGCCGCTGCGCCGTTTCATCCTCGCCGGCGGATCCCAGGCCGGCGCGTCGCTGCACGTGGCCCGCACGGTGTGCCGCCGCGCCGAGCGCGCGATGGTGGCACTCCGGTCAACGGACAGCGACGCGTTCGAGCAGGACCTGCTGATCTACGTCAACCGCCTCTCGGACCTGCTGTTCGTGATGGCGCGCCGGGCCAACCAGCGCGCGGGGACGCCGGAAATCGAGTGGTAAGCCACGAGGTCCGTGGCGCCTACGCCTATTGCGAGCGGCTCGCCCGATCGCACTACGAAAACTTTCCGGTCGCCTCGCGGCTGCTTCCAGCGCGCATGCGGCCGCACGTCGCGGCCGTCTACGCGTTTGCGCGTCTCGCCGACGACATGGCGGACGAGGGGGATCGAGCCGACGTCGACCGGCTGGCGGACCTCGATGCGTGGGACGCCTGCCTCAACGCTGCGGCGCTGGGCGGCGTGCAGCGCGGCGAACATCATGCGGAAGTGTTCCTTGCGCTGCGTCACACCATCGACGTGTGCCGTCTCCCCGTAGAGCTCTTGCACGACCTTGTCGACGCGTTCAAGCAGGACGTCGTGGTCAAGCGATACGCCACGTGGGAAGAGATCATGGACTATTGCCGCCGGTCGGCCAATCCCGTTGGACGGCTGGTGCTGCGTATCGCCGGCTACGATCGCCCGGACCTCGATGCCGCATCAGACGCAGTCTGCTCCGCGCTGCAACTTACCAATCTCTGGCAGGACCTGGCGATTGACTGGAGCAGGGGCCGGTTGTATGTTCCGGCGTCGATGTGGCAGCCGGCCGGCGCCCAGGCAGCCGATCTGGACACGGGCCGCATGACCCCGGCATGGCGCGCCGCGCTCGCGGACGCGGTTGGACGCACGCGCGCGCTGTTCCGCGCCGGGGCTGCAGTTGCGGATGGAGTGCGCGGGCGGCTGCGCTGGGAGCTGCGCGCCACGTGGCTTGGCGGCAGCCGGATTCTGGATAAGCTGGAGGCGGTGGATTTCGACGTCTTCACGAGCCGTCCAACGCTGGGCGCGATGGACGTTCCCTCGATTCTCTGGCGCGCCGTGGTGTGGACGCCCGGCCGCGCCGCGGCGCACGCAACCGGGCCGCGGCGACGCACGGATCGCCGGACCCTCGATTGATGGGGCGAGACACAAGTTTCTACTACTCGTTCCTGGTACTGCCCGCCGACAAGCGCCGCGCGATTGTCGCCGTCTGGGACTTCTGCCGTGCTGTTGACGATGCCGTTGACGAGGCTGCGCCGGAAGACGCGGCGGCCCAGCTGACCCGCTGGCGCGAAGAAACGGCGCGCTGCTTCGAAGGCGCCGCGCCGGCGACGCCGCAGGGCCGCGCACTGCAGCCGCTCATCGGCGCGTTCAACCTGCCCCGCTCGGCGTTCGAGGCGCTGATCGAAGGCGTGGAGATGGATCTCCACACCACGCGCTATGCGACGTTCGACGATCTGTATCAGTACTGCACGAGGGTCGCCACCGCGGTCGGCTTGATGTGTGTCGAGATTTTCGGCTACAAGGACCCGGCGTCCCGCCGCTATGCGATCGAGCTTGGCGTAGCGCTGCAGCTCACCAACATCCTGCGCGACGTGCCGGGGGATCTCGCACGCGGACGCGTCTATATTCCGGCGGACGACATGGCGCGGTTCGGCGTCAGCGACGGCGTGCTCGGGGCGGAGGCCGCGCTCGCCGGTCATGGCGTGCACAGTCCGGCGGTCAAAAACCTCCTGGCGTTCCAGGCGCGGCGCGCCCGCGAGTACTACGGACGTGCCGACGCCGCGCTGCCCCGCGTCGACGCACGCCGACTGGTCGCCGCGCGAATCATGGGCGCGATCTACCGCAGCATCCTCGACCGCATCGAGGCGGCCGACTACGACGTCTTCAGCCGCGTCATCCGGATACCGCGTCCGCGCCGCGCGCTGATTGCCGCCGGCACCTGGGCGAAGACCGCCATTACCGGCAGGTGAACATGGCCACCTCACCGCGATCGCTGCCCAGGCAGGCGCCGGACTGCAGAACGCCGGGCCAGTGGTTCCGGTGATCCGCCAGGCTCCGCGCGCACCTTTCGACGTTGCCGTCATCGGCGCCGGCGTCGCCGGACTTGCGGCCGCTACGGCGCTGGCGGAGGCAGGGCAGCGTGTCCTCGTGCTCGAGGCGCGCGGCGAGCTCGGTGGCCGTGCCACGGCGTTCGTCGATCGCGATACCGGCGAGCTGGTAGACAACGGCCAGCACGTGCTGTTTGGCTGTTACCGCGAGACGTTCCGCCTGCTGCGCCGGATCGGCGCGGAAGGAAACGTCCGGATGCAGCCCTCTCTCGAGGTCGCGTATCTCGATGCCGGGAGACGACGATCGGTCCTGCGTTGCCCGGCACTTCCGTCGCCGCTGCACCTGCTCGCGGGAATTCTGCGATGGGACGCGCTCGGCTGGGGCGATCGTCTGAGCGTGCTGCGCGTCGCGGGCCCGCTGCTTCGCGCCCGAAGTTCGCTCGCCGCCAGCGATCGTGCGGCATCGGGCGCGGACGAAACGGTGGACGCCTGGCTCACTCGACACGGGCAGCGCGGCAAGCTGCGCGAATGGCTGTGGGAGCCGCTCGCGGTCGCGGCCCTGAACCAGTCGCCGTCCGAGGCGTCGGCGCAGCCGTTCGTCAAAGTGCTGGCGGAAATGTTTGGCCCTCGACGCTCGGATTCGTCCCTGGTCCTCCCGTTGAAGCCGCTGCACGAGATGTACGCGCTGCCGGCGCGCCGATACCTCGAGTCGCGGGGTGGCGAGGTCCGCGTCAACGCGCTGGCTCGCGTCCGCGTGACCGGCGCCCGGGTCGCCGGAGTCGAGGTGCGCGGCGAACCGGTCCCGATAGCGCGCGTCATCTCCTCTGTGCCGTGGTTCGCTCTCGAGTCGTTGCTGGTCGGGGACGCTGCGCCCATGGCCGCAATCGTCGCGTCGGCGTCGGCGATGGAGTCCAGGCCGATCCTCACGGTCAACCTCTGGTACGACCGTCCGGTGATGGAGGATTCATTCGTGGGGCTGCCGGGGCGCGAAATGCAGTGGGTGTTCGACAAGCGCCGCGCATTCGGCGAAGCGGCATCACACCTCTCGCTCGTGGCCAGCGCCGCCCAGGCACTGGTCGGAGCCGACAACGCCTCGCTGGTGGCTCTGGCGGCCCGCGAAGTGACCGCGTCGATTCCCGGGGCGCGCGACGCGGTACTGACGCGCGGCACCGTGATCCGTGAACGGCGCGCGACCTTTTCGCTCGCGCCCGGTGAGCCGCGCCGGCCTGGGGTCACGACTCCGGTCGAGGGGCTGTTCCTGGCAGGTGACTGGATCGAGACCGGACTTCCGGGCACAATCGAAAGCGCAGCCGCTGCCGGTCACCTGGCCGCCCATGCGGTCCTGGGCCGTCATCGGTGACCCACCCGCAGTCGCGGGCCGCCCATCAAGCATGAAGTCCATCGTCATTCACTACGGCGAGATCGCGCTGAAGGGGAAGAACCGCCCCTGGTTCGTCAACAAACTGGTCCGCAACATCCGCGACGCGACCCGGGACCTCGACATCACCGAAATCCGCGCCCTCATGGGCCGCATCGAACTGGTGTTCGGTCCCGAGACGACGATGGAGCGGGTGAGCGAGCGGATTGCCTGTGTGTTCGGCATCGGCAACTTCGCGCGGGCCGGCCGCGCGCCCCTCGATATCGAGGCAATTGCGACGGAGATCCTGAGCGGGCTCGGGCCGGAGAACCCGGCGACGTTCCGCGTCTCGGCCAAACGCGCCGACAAACGTTTTCCACTGAGCTCGCCGGAGATCGAGCGGGAAGTGGGGGGCCGGATCAAGGAAGCGCGCAACTGGACGGTGAACCTCGCCAATCCCGCCTTCACGATCCGCGTCGAGGCGCTCACGAAGGAAGCGTTCTATTCGTTTGGCACGGTGCGTGGCCCGGGCGGACTGCCGGTTGGTGCGAGCGGGCGGGTCGCATGCCTGTTGTCCGGAGGGATCGATTCACCGGTGGCGGCCTGGCGAATGATGCGCCGCGGCTGCCGCGTACTGTTCGTGCACTTCCACAGCTACCCGATCCTGTCGCGGGCCTCGCAGGAGAAGGCACGGGAGCTGGCGGCGCTGTTGACGCGCTTCCAGTTTCATTCGCGGCTCTTCCTTGTGCCGTTCGGGGAGATTCAGCAGCGCGTCGTGCTCGCCGTGCCGCCGCCGCTGCGCGTGGTGGTCTATCGGCGGCTGATGATGCGCATCGCCGAACGCATCGCGTGCCTGCACCGCGCCCAGGGCCTGGTCACCGGCGACGTCGTCGGGCAGGTGGCGTCACAGACGCTGGAGAACATGGCGACGATCGGCAGCGTGGTGTCGATGCCGGTGCTGCGTCCGCTGGTCGGTATGGACAAGGAAGAAATCACCGCCGCGGCGGTGCGCCTGGGTACCTATCCGATCTCGATCATTCCGGATCAGGACTGCTGCACGCTGTTCACGCCGCGGCACCCGGCGACGAAGGCGAAGCGGGAGGAAGTCGAGCAAGCGGAGGCTGACCTGCCCGTCGACGACATCGTCGCGCAGGCGGTCGCCGCGGCGGAGATCGAGCACTTTCGCTTTCCGGATATAAAATAAGCGTTTATCGAGTTCCCAGGAGCTGACAACGTGAAGATGACACCAGGCAAGCTGGCCGGAATGAAGGCTGTTTCCGACGAGCGCGGCATCATCGCCGCCGCGGCGATGGACCAGCGAGGGTCGCTGCAGAAGGCGCTCGCGAAAGAGCGAGGCGGCAGCGTCGGAGACCACGAGATGGAGGAGTTCAAGATCCTCGTCACGGAGGTGCTGACGCAGCACGCCAGCGCGATCCTGCTGGACCCCGAGTGGGGGATCCCCGCGAGCAAGCGTCGCGCGAAGGGGTCAGGACTGTTGATGGCGTACGAGAAGACCGGCTACGACGCCGCCACCCCAGGCCGGCTGCCGGACCTGCTCGACGTCTGGTCCGTGCGCCGCCTCAAGGAGGCCGGGGCCGACTGCCTGAAGATTCTTCTATATTACGCGCCGACCGATCCGCAGAAGGTCAACGACCACAAGCATGCGTGGGTGGAGCGCATCGGCGACGAATGCCACGCCAATGACATTCCGTTCTTCCTCGAAGTCATCGGCTACGAAGAAGGCGTTGACGAGAAGGGGCTCGAATTCGCGAAGAGGAAACCCGAGCTCGTGGCGGCCTATATGCGGGAGTTCACGAAGGATCGCTACGGCGTGGATGTCCTCAAAGTTGAGGTCCCCATCAACATGAAGTTCGTCGAGGGGATGAAGTCCTGCGGACCGACCAGCGCGTACACCAGTCAGCAGGCGATGGCCGCGTTCAGGAAAACGGCGGAGGCTTCGACCAAGCCGTTCATCTACCTGTCGGCCGGTGTGAGCAATGCGGAGTTCACGGAGACGCTCGAGCTCGCCGCTGAAGCGGGCACCCGGTTCTCGGGTGTCCTCTGCGGCCGCGCCACCTGGAAGGACGGCATCCCGATTTACGGCAAACAGGGGCCCGAGGCGTTCCGCGCGTGGTTGGAGAGCGAGGGCGTTACGAACATCGAGAACGTCAACGACCGCTTGAAGACCGCTCACCCCTGGTTCGAGTTCTATGGCGCCAAAAGCGCCGACCAACTTGCGGGATGAGCGCGGAACCTACTTGCGGTTGAGAATCTCGACCCCTGATACTTTCCCGGCGCAGGTGTCTCCGGAGTAGGGCACGCGGATCGAGTTAGCGCCCAGCTCCGCCGTTCCGGCCAGCGTGATCCGGCAGGCGATGCCCGCCGTGGTCGCGTCACCTTCCGCGGTCCATGCGATCACGGAGCCGTTCAGGATCCCCTGGGCGGTTCCGATCACCTTCAAGTTGCCGGCGCACGTTGCGCTGAACGATCCCTTCGCCGTCGTGCCGGTCTGTTCGGTGGCGTTCCATTTGAAATCCGCGCACGAGGAGGCCGATGGGACCGGGTTCGACGCAGAAGCCCATGTGCCCATCAGGGCCGCCACACCCGTCGTCGTCGGGCCGGTCGTGGTGCTCGTATGTTCGAAGCTTGCGCAACCCGTGGCGGCGAGGGCCACAGCGAGCGCGGCCGCGAGAATGTAATTCTTCATGGGGAAACGACTCTGTTTCAAGGGGAGACCTGGGGTTACCGGGGAGGGCGATTATACCACGAGGTTCGGCCGGGGCTCCGCTGCCGGGGCGAGGCCGGCGGCGCATATGAAATACTAGCCGTATGTCGATCCTGAAGGTCGCACGCATGGGGCATCCGGTGCTCCGGGCGCGCGCGAAACCGCTGGAGCCGGCCGACGTCAGGTCCCCGCGCATCCAGCAGCTCATCGACGATATGTTCGAAACGATGCTGGAGTACCAGGGCGTCGGGCTCGCGGCGCCGCAGGTTCACGAGAATGTCCGCCTGTTCGTCGCCGGCTTTGCGCCAGGGGCCGAGGACGACGAAGAGGACGACGAGGATCGCGTGCCGCTGATGGCGCTCATCAACCCCGAGATCTCGTTCGTCGGCAGCGACACCGCGGACGAATGGGAGGGGTGCCTGAGCATTCCCGACATCCGCGGACGCGTTACCCGCGCGCGCGAAATCAAGGTCAAGGCCTTCGATCGCCGCGGCCACAAGCTGGAGCTCACCGCGAGGAATTTCACCGCGCGCGTCATCCAGCATGAAACCGATCATCTCGACGGCGTGCTGTTCTTCGATCGGATGAAGTCGCTCGACACGCTGACGTTCCTCGACGAATTCAGCAAGTACTGGAGCCGGCGAGAAGAGCAGGGCTAAGGCTCAGGGATCCGGCCGTCGCCTGCGCTCCAACTCTCTTTCCGCTTTCAACCGCTCCAGTTCCACTTCTGAATGGTCGGCGAACTTCATCGCCGCGGCGACCGCCGTGTGGCGCGCCCGCGACGCGATGAGGTCGTGCATCTGCTGGCAGACGCGGCGATACGCCGGATGGCCTTGCGGCGCGGTGCGCAGCTCGATGACGTGCATTGCTTCGCGCGCGTTCATTTCCATGTAGAAGCGGACGCGGTAGGCCATCGCGACGGCGTACGGCGCGGCCGCGTCGAGCCCCGCGGCGCGGAGCCCTTCGTACAGATCGCCTGACGCGTCCATGACGCGCGTCCACCCGTCGAGCACGCCGGCCTCACCGAGCGCCTGCGGCTCTGAATAGCCGTGGCGTGTGGACAGCGGCTGCCACTCGAGGGTGAGCAGCCTGTGGCGCTGCAGGTCGCGGAACGCGCCGTAGTCCGTGAGCACGTCGAAGCGGTAGCCGGTGCGCTCGAAGGCACGCCCGGGGCGATGACGGCGGTTGCCGCGCTCGCCGAGGTAGGCACAGAGCACCGTGGCGCGCTCATCCGCGCTCATCCGTCGCGCCGCCGCGATCAATTGATCATCAGGCAGGTCGCTGACGGAGTAGAGGGCGGCCGCGACGATCTTGATCTCTCCGTCGGGATCGAAGTCGGTCAGCGTCACTTCGTCTCTGGGCTCGGACTCGAACCCCGCGAGCAGCGTCGCGGCCAGCGCGCGTGTGGCATCCCGCGTCGAGGCGAGGTACGCGCTCCACCGGCCGCCGCGCTCGGGCTGATCGACCCTGGTCAGGAAGGCCGGCACCAGCTTTCGCAGTTCCGCCAGCATCTGGTCGGCGCACTGTCTGACTTCCTCAAGCGGGTGCGCGCGCATGCGCAGGATCAACGATTCGTACGCCTGCCCGGTGCCGTAGATTCCGACGTTGGACTGCGTCGCCGCCGGTAGCATTCCACGCAGCGTGTCGAGCGCCTTGGCACGGATCGCGGCACGATGCACGCCTTCGGAATCCTGGGGAGACCGCGGATACCGCGCGGCGAAATGCTGTTGCATACGGTCGATGAGAGACGCATACGTCTCGAACGCCGTATCCATCGTGGCAACGTAGCGGTCCCTGAGTCGCCCCTGCACTTCGTCCGGCACGTGATAGCGCCAGCGGCCGTGCAGTTTGTCGGTGTACGGCACGTATCGTGTGGACTGTTCGAGGTACGCCATGAGGCGCCCCCATTCGAGAACCTTGGTAAGCACGTTCGACACGTACTCGCAGGCGATGTGCGCCCCCCCGAGCTGGGCGACCGAGTC
>JANPCT010000051.1:0-7212 GCA_031431095.1 Acidobacteriota bacterium
CAGGCCGATCCCGACCTGATCCTGCAGTCGATGCGCGCGGGGGCGAACGAGTTCTTCACCTGGCCTCTGCCGGAGGAGACCTTTCACGGCGCCATCCGCCGGACCGCGGCGCGCCGCGAGACCACGCAGGGCGCGCGCCCCGGCGCAACGACGCTGGTGTTCTTCGGCGCGAAAGGGGGCGCCGGCACGACGACCGTCGCGGTGAACTGCGGCGTCGAGCTGGCCCGTCTCACGAAACGTCCCACCGTCGTGGTGGACCTGAAGAACTGCCTCGGCGAGGTTGCGCTCTTTCTCGGAGTGCGCCCGAGGTTCACCGTGCTCGACGCGATCGAGAACCTCCATCGGCTCGACAAGAATTTCCTGACGGAGCTCGTCGCGAAGCACAAATCCGGCCTCGACATCCTGGCCGGGTCCGAGCAGTTCGATCGGCCCAACGCGCAGGACGCCGGCGCCGTCGAAGAGCTCCTGCGCGTGCTGGCGCGCACTTACGACTACGTCATCATCGACGCCGGCAACGTCATCAACGCGTGCGTCGCCGCGGCGCTCTATGCGGCCGACACGATCTTCCTGGTCACGAACCCGGACGTGCCCTCGATCCGCAACGCCCAGCGCCTGGTCGACCGCGTCCGCCAGCTCGGCGCCGGCAGTGAACGCATCAAGGTGCTGCTCAACCGCGCCTCCGACCAGCACCTGATCGCGCCGAAGCAGATCGAGACCGCGCTCGGCTACGGCATCTATCACACCTTCTCGAGCGATTACCGCACCGTGTCGACGGCGCTCAACTCGGGCGTGCCGCTGGCGCTCACCAACAACACCGAGATCGCGGCGCAGTTCGACAGCTTCTCGCGGCATCTCGTCGGCATCGCCGACGAGGCCAGGCCCGATCCGGAACGCAAGCGCGTGTTCCTCGGCATGTTCTAGGAACCGCGGCACTCAGGAACAAAGGGATCGAGTCAAATGTCGATGATCGCCAGCGCCACCGCCACTCCTGCCGCGCCGCCCGTGAATGCGGCGCCACGTCCGGGCTATCTCGAGCTCAAGGCGAGCGTCCATCGCAAGCTGCTCAACCGGCTCAACCTCGAAGCGCTCGCCTCCGCCGACCGCGCGCGCGCCGAGTCCGAGATCCGGACCCTGCTGTTCGAGCTGATCGCGGACGAGGGCACGCCGCTCAGCATGAGCGAGCGCGAGGCCTTTTTCGCGGACGTCATCGACGAGGTCTTCGGACTCGGACCCCTCGAACCGCTGCTGCGCGATCCCACCGTCAGCGACATCCTGGTCAACACCTACAAGCACGTCTACGTCGAGCGCCAGGGCAAGCTCGAGAAGCTGCCGACGACCTTCCAGGACGACAAGCACCTGATGCGCGTCATCGACCGCATCGTCAGCGGCGTCGGCCGGCGTGTCGATGACAGCTCGCCGATGGTCGATGCCCGCCTCCCGGATGGGTCGCGTGTCAACGCCATCATTCCGCCGCTTGCCGTCGACGGCCCGCTGCTCTCGATCCGCCGCTTTCCCGCCGATCGTCTCAAGGCGCAGGACCTGATGAACATCCGGTCGATGACCCGGCCGATGCTCGAGTTCCTCGAGCACTGCGTGCGGGCGCGGCTCAACATGCTGATCAGCGGCGGCACCGGCGCCGGCAAGACGACGCTGCTGAACGTGCTGTCCGCCTTCATCTCCGAGCGGGAACGTATCGTCACGATCGAGGACGCCGCCGAGCTCCAGCTGCACCAGGAGCACGTGGCCCGTCTCGAGACGCGGCCGCCCAACGTCGAAGGCAAGGGAGCGATCAAGCAGCGCCAGCTGCTGGTCAACGCCCTGCGCATGCGCCCGGACCGCATCGTCGTCGGCGAGACGCGAGGCGAGGAGGCGCTCGACATGCTGCAGGCGATGAACACCGGCCACGACGGGTCGCTCACGACCGTCCACGCCAACACGCCGCGCGACGCGCTGTCGAGAATCGAAACGATGATCGCCATGGGCGCGACGAACCTGCCGGAGCGCGCGATGCGGCAGCAGATCTCGTCCGCCATCCAGATCGTCATCCAGCAGTCGCGCATGAGCGACGGCACCCGCAAGGTGACCAGCATCTCGGAGATCACCGGCATGGAAGGGGACGTCATCACGATGCAGGAAATCTTCCTGTTCGAGAAGCTGGGTGTGACTCAGGACGGCAAGGTCATCGGCCGTTTCCGCGCCACCGGTGTGCGGCCGAAAGCGTGCGAGCGTCTCAAGACGTCTGGCGTGCACCTGCCGCCCGACATGTTCGAAGGCGTGACCGAGGTGCGATGATGACTGCCTTCATTCTTCTTGCCTCCGTCTTCGTCCTCGGCGTCGGACTGGTGCTGGCGATTTTCTTCGGGATCACCAGGATCCCGGGCATGTTGCTGCAGCGCAAGCTCAACGCCCGCCTCGGCGAGGTGACCGCTGCCGCGGACGTGAGCGACGTCGACGGCGAGGACATCGTCAAGGAAAAGCACAGCGGCCTGATGCCGGGACTCGACCGCATGGCCGCCGGCACCGCGCGCGGGTTCGCGCTGGCCACATGGATCGAGCAGTCGGGCGTGCGCTTCAGCATCAGTGCCCTGCTGCTGACGGCGTGCGTCTGCGGCCTGATCGTCGGCTTCATCACCGCCGCGGCGCTGCGGCTGACGGTGGGCTGGCTCGCCGCCGGTATCGGCTTCGCGATGCCGTTCGTGTTCCTTCGCATCAAGCGCACCCGCCGGATGCGCGCCTTCGAGGAAGCCTTCCCCGAAGCGCTGGACCTGGTCTCCCGTGCCCTCAAGGCCGGACACGCATTCGCGACCGGGCTCAAGATGGTGGCTGACGAGATGCCCGAGCCGATCGGGCCGGAGTTCCGCAAGACGTTCGACGAGCAGAACTTCGGTCTGCCGCTGAAGGACGCGCTGGCGAACCTCACCATTCGCATTCCGCTGCTCGACGTCCGCTTCTTCTCGACCGCCGTGCTCATTCAGCGCGAGACCGGCGGCAACCTGTCGGAGATCCTGGAGAATCTGGCGCACGTGGTGCGCGAGCGGTTCAAGATCCTGCGGCAGGTGCGCGTCTACACCGCGCACGGGCGGCTCACGGGGTACGTGCTCCTCGGGCTGCCGGCGTTTCTCGCCGTCGCGCTGGCGTTCATCAATCCAGAGCACATGCAGCTGCTGTTCACGGAGCGCCTCGGTCACATGATGCTCGGCGCCACCGTGATCATGCAGACCGTCGGGTACTTCTGGATCAAGCAGGTCGTCAAGATCGAGGTATAGCCGTGACCATGATGATGCCGTTGTTGGCCTTTGTATTCGGCACCGCGCTGGTCGCGGCCATGGCCTACGCGTTCATGCCTTCGCGCGCCGCGGCGATTGACCGCCGGCTCGAAGAGCTGACCCTCTCGCACGACGAGGTCGAGAAGCCGCGCTACCAGTCTCTCATCGGCATGCTCAAGCGCCTCGGTGAGAAGGCGCCGCGCTCGACCAAGGAGATGGGCAGCCTGCGGCTGCGGCTGGTGCAGGCCGGCTTCCGCCGCGACGAGGCGCTGACGATCTTCTTCGGCATCCGCGTCGCCTTTGCGCTGGGACTGTTCGCGGCCTTCGCGAGCTCCGTGTTCTCGCGTCCCAACATCACCCTCGCGCTCGGCGGGCTTGGGCTCGGCTACATCCTGCCCGGCATGGTGCTGGCGCGCCTCGCCAAGCGCCGCGCGCATCGCATCCGTCTGTCGCTCGCCGACATGCTCGACCTGCTGGTCGTCAGTGTCGAGGCCGGCCTCGGCCTCGATCAGGCGCTGCAGCGCGTCGGCCAGGAGCTGGCCTTCGCGTATCCCGAGCTGTCGGACGAACTGCGGCTCATCAACCTGGAGCTGCGCGCCGGCAAGCCGCGTTCCGAGGCGCTGCGCAACCTCGCGGATCGCACCGGCGTCGACGACCTGGGCTCGCTGGTGACGATGCTGATTCAGACCGACAAGTTCGGCACCAGCGTCGCCCAGTCGCTGCGGGTGTACTCGGAGACGCTGCGCACCAAGCGCCGCCAGCGCGCCGAAGAAGCGGCGGCGAAGACGGGCGTCAAGATGGTCTTTCCGCTGGTCATCTGCATCTTCCCGGCGATCTGGGTCATCACGATTGGCCCGGCCGCGATCAAGTTCGTCACGGTCCTCTTTCCGATGGTGGAGAACGCGCGATGAGGCGGCTCGTCGCGCGCAACGCCAGCCAGAACACCATGGTCGCCGACCGTGTCGCGGTCGCGGCAACCCGCGCCGCCCGCGCCGTCGGCCTGCTGTCGCGAACAGGCCTGGAGCCGGGTGAGGCGCTGTGGATCGTGCCGAGCCGCGGCGTCCACACCTGCGGCATGCGGTTTCCCATCGACATGGTCGCGCTCGACGACGAGGGGCTGGTCATCGACTGCGTGTCGAACCTGCGTCCGTGGCGGGTGCGGCTGCCGAGACGCGGCACTGCCGGCGTCCTCGAACTCGCTGCCGGCACGCTGGCGGCGTCGCGCACCGGTCTCGGGCACACCATCATTCTGGAACTGGTCGGACAGGAGGCGGAGAAGTGAGCATGGTGGCGACGACTCCCGAACACGAGGCGGCCGCGCCGCGTGCCGCCGCACCCATTGCGCCCGCCGCGCCGACGCCGCCCGCGCCGCCGGCGACGATCGCCGAAACCGGCCTGCATCCCGACACGCTGTCGCAGCTGATGCTGAAGACGCTGATCGCCGGGGAGAACAGCGGCACGCAGCTCGCGGAAAACATGCGCCTGCCGTACTCGGTGCTCGACGCGATGGTGCAGCACGCGCGCGTCGAGAAGCTGATCGAGGTGCGCGGCGCCGGCGGCGTCGGCACCGCGGGCTATCGCTACGCCCTCACCGACCTGGGCCGCGAGCGCGCGATGCAGTTCCTGGACATCAGCCGCTACGTTGGTCCGGCACCGGTGCCGCTGGCGCAATACAACGCTTATGTCCGCGCCTCGATGGCGGCGCGCCCGTGGGTCGACAGGGAACGCCTGTCCACGGGCTTCAGCCATCTCGTCGTCAACCAGGAGATGTACGACCTGCTCGGGCCCGCGGTGAACTCCGGCAAGTCGCTGTTTCTGCATGGCGCCCCGGGCAACGGCAAGACGGTGATCGCCGAAGGCATCGGCCGTGCGCTCGGCACCGACATGCACACGCCGCATGCGGTTGACGTCGACGGGCAGACGATCACGATGTTCGATCCGGTCAGCCACGTCTGCACCGCCCCGGCCGGAGCGGAGCGGAGCGTCGTCGCCAACGCAGTCTACGATCGGCGCTGGATCCAGATTCGCCGTCCCGTCGTCGTCGTCGGCGGCGAGCTGACGCTCGAGATGCTGGATCTGACCTTCAACCCGATCTCGAAGTTCTACGAAGCGCCGATCCAGATGAAGGCGAACGGCGGCGTGTTCGTCGTCGACGACTTCGGCCGCCAGCGCATCCCGCCGCGCGACCTGCTGAACCGCTGGATCGTGCCGCTCGAAAGCCGCGTCGATTACCTGACGCTGCACACCGGCCGCAAGTTCGAAGTGCCGTTCAACGTGTTCATCATCTTCGCGACCAACCTGCAGCCGGCGTCGCTGGCCGATGAAGCCTTCCTGCGCCGCATCCCGTACAAGATCCGGGCGAAGAATCCGACCGTGGACGAGTACTCGCGCATCTTCGAGCTCAATTGCCGCAAGCGCGGCATCGCCTTCGACGCGGTCATGGTCGAATACCTGCTGCGCACGTACTACCAGCCGCGTAAGCTGCAGATGCGCGCGTGCCACCCGCGCGACCTGGTCGAGCAGGTCGTCGACATGTGCCGCTATCAGCAGCGCGATCTGTCGATCACGCGCGAGTTGCTCGATGCGGCGTGCGCCAACTACTTCCTCGAGGAGACCGCCTCGCAGGTAAACGAGCCATGAGCATCGCGCTCACACGGAACGGCGTCGGCTTCGGCGTCCGGCTCGACGGCGCGGCGCGACCCGGACGGACCCGCGACTACGGTGATCTCGCCGGCAAGATCTTCATCCTGGCGCTGTTTTCGTCGATGTCGATGCGCATCGCGAAGGACTGCGCCGAGACCGGCCATGTCACCGGCCTGCTGCTGCTGGCCAGCGAAGCGCTGGTCGTGGCGTTGACGCTGGTCCGGCGCAGCGCCGGAACCGTCGACCGTTCCTGGAAGGCGCGCATCCTGACCATGTTCGCGACTTTCGGTCCGCCGCTGGTGCGCCCCGAGTCGCTGACCGGTTTCGCGCCCGAGTCGCTCACCATTGCGATTTCCGCCATCGGCTTCATGATCGTCGTCCTGGGGAAACTGTCCCTGGGCCGCAGCTTCGGCTTGACGCCGGCGAACCGCGGCGTCGTCTCGAGCGGCCTCTACCGCTTCGTCCGCCACCCGATCTATCTAGGCTATCTGATCACGCACGTCGGCTTCGTCATGGCGAATCCCGCGGACTGGAATCTGCTGGTCCTCGCCGCGGCGGACGTCGCGCTCATGCTGCGCGCGATCTGCGAAGAGCGGACGCTGGCGGCCGACGATGCCTACCGCGCCTACATGGCGCGCGTGCGCTGGCGCATCGTGCCGGGATTGTTCTAGCGGACGGCCGTCAGCCTTCCTTCAGCATCGCCACGGTCGCGCCGAGGTGCGAGTGCGGCGCGTCGTGGAAGGTATCGACGAGCGGATGCTTCTCGAGCGCCGCCTGCACGACGCCGCGCTGGACGCCCGTGCCGCGGCCGTGAATCAGCCGCACTTCCCGCAGCCCGGCCTGATGCGCCGCCCGGACGTATTCCTCCACCACCGACGGGATGTCGCGCGGCTGGAACGAGTGCAGATCGAGTGAGTCTTCGATCGGAATCCGGTGGCTGTCGTTCACGCTCACCTCCGGTGCTTCCCTGGGGCCGCTGCCGGCCCCCGCCAGCGATTGGCGCAGCCGGCTGTCAGACAGCCGGCTTCTGATACGTCGCCGTCACTGTCGTAGAGATTCCCCCGCGCGCGCTGAAGTCCCCAATCACCGTCATCCGGCGCGGCGCGCACGCGCCGACCAGGTCGTCGAGGATCTGGTTGGTGACCGCCTCGTAGAAGATCCCCTTGTTGCGGAACTCGACGAGGTAGTACTTGAGCGCTTTCAGTTCGATGCAGCGGTCGTCGGGGGTGTAGGTGATGCGGATTTCCCCGAAATCAGGGTGGCCGGTTTTCGGGCAGACGGACGTGAATTCCGGGCAGCGAAT
>JANPCT010000052.1:0-2242 GCA_031431095.1 Acidobacteriota bacterium
GAGACGTTCGTGCTCGCGCGCGGCGACTATCGCAACCCGACCGAGAAGGTGCAGCCTGGTGTGCCGGCGATGCTGCCGCCGCTGCCGAAGGACGCGCCGCCCAACCGCCTCACGCTGGCGCGGTGGCTCGTCGATCCGAACCATCCGCTGACGGCGCGGGTCGCGGTGAATCGCTTCTGGCAGATGTACTTCGGCGGCGGCATCGTCAAGACGCAGGAAGATTTCGGCGTGCAGGGGGAGCTGCCGGTTCACCCGGAATTGCTCGACTGGCTGGCCACTGAATTCGTGCGCACGGGTTGGGACGTTCGGGCGATGCAGCGGGCGATCGTGACGTCGGCGAGCTACCGTCAATCCTCGATCGTGACGCCAGCCCTGCGCGAACGAGACCCGGAGAACCGGCTCCTGGCGCGCGGGCCGCGATACCGGTTCAACGCCGAAACGATCCGCGACACGGCGTTGGCGGCGAGCGGGCTGCTCAATCGGCAGATCGGCGGTCCCAGCGTGCGTCCGTACCAGCCGGACGGATTGTGGGAGGAGATGGCGTTCGGCGAAGGCTACTCCGGGCAGTCGTACGAGCAGAGTAGCGGCAAGGATCTCTACCGCCGCGGCATGTATACGTTGTGGAAGCGTACGGTTCCACCGGCTTCCCTCGCGATCTTCGACGCGCCCGATCGGGAGAAGTGCGCGGCCCGCCGCGCCCTGACGAATACACCCCTGCAGGCGCTGGCGCTGATGAACGACCCCACCTACGTCGAGGCGGCGCGCGCCCTGGCGCAACGCGCGCTGCTCGAAGGCGGCAAGAACGACGACAGCCGTGTCATTTATGCGTTCCGGCTGGCGACGGCGCGCACGCCCACGGGTAAGGAAGTCGGCGTCCTGCGCGATCTGCTCAAGGGACGGCGGCGTTTGTTCGCCGCCGATCGACGATCGGCTGTCAGACTCATTGACGTCGGCGAGTCGGGGCGCGACAGCCGTCTCGACGCCGCGGAGCTGGCCGCGTGGACGACGGTGGCGAGCGTGATTCTCAACCTGGACGAGACGATCACCAAGCAATGAACGAACTCGACCTCCATCTGACCCGGCGTCAATTGTTCGGGCTCACAGCGCGCGGTATCGGCGCCGCCGCGCTGGGCGCGCTGATGCGCGAGGACCTGTTCGCGCAGCAACATCTCCCGCATTTCGCGCCGAAGGCCAAGCGGGTCATCTTCCTCCACCAGTCCGGCGGCCCGTCGCAGCTCGAGACCTTCGACTACAAGCCGGCGCTCGCGAAGTTCCAGGGCACGCAGATCCCAGACTCCGTGCGTCAGGGCCAGCGCGTCGCGCAGACGATGGGACAGTCGGCGCTGCTGGTGACGAGATCGCAGTTCAAGTTCAGCCGGCACGGCCAGTCCGGGACGTGGGTCAGCGAGCTGCTGCCCCACACGGCGAAGATCGTCGACGACATCACCGTCATCAAGACGATCAACACGGACGCGATCAACCACGATCCCGCGATCACGTTCATCCAGACCGGATTCCAGCAGCCGGGCCGGCCGAGCATGGGGGCGTGGCTCAGTTATGGCCTGGGCAGCGAGAACCAGAATCTTCCTGGCTTCGTCGTCCTTTTGTCGCAGGCCAACGCGCTCACCGCCGACCAGCCGTTGTTCTCGAGGCTGTGGGGCAGCGGATTCCTTCCGTCGGCGCACCAGGGGGTCCGGTTCCGCGCCGGCAGCGCGCCGGTGCTCTATCTCGACGATCCCCCCGGCGTCAGCAAGCCCACACGGCGAGCGATGCTCGACGCCATCAGGAAGCTGAATACGATGAAGCAGGCCGCGTACGGCGATCCCGAAATCGAAACGCGGATCTTGCAGTACGAGATGGCCTACCGGATGCAGACCTCCGTGCCGGAGCTGATGGATCTGTCGAAGGAACCGGACTCGGTCTTCGAACTGTATGGACCGGACTCGCGCAAGCCGGGGACGTACGCCGCGAACTGCCTGATGGCGCGGCGGCTGGCGGAGCGGAACGTCCGGTTCATCCAGCTCTATCATCGCGGCTGGGATCAGCACTTCAACCTCCCGCGTGACATGGCGCTGCAGTGCAAAGGCACCGATCAGGCGAGCGCGGCGCTGGTGACGGATCTCAAGCAGCGCGGACTGCTCGACGACACGCTGGTCGTCTGGGGTGGAGAATTCGGGCGGACCGTGTTTTGCCAGGGGAAGCTGATGGACACGAATTACGGCCGCGATCATCACCCGCGGAA
>JANPCT010000053.1:0-6072 GCA_031431095.1 Acidobacteriota bacterium
GATCGCGATGAGCGCCGCGTAGTCGATCCACAGCGGTCCGTGCAGGTTCAGCCAGTAGACGACCACCGCCACCAGCGTCAGCGCCATGAACAGTATCGTCGCCGGCGCGCGGCGGCTCCTGAACACCTTGTCCGACATCCAGCCGCAGGCGATGGTTCCGGGAATGGCCGCGTACTCGTAGAGGGCCCAGCCGAGACTGGACTGCTGGAAGGAAAAGCCCTTGGCGGTCTCGAGGTAGGTGGGGATCCAATTGACGACGCCATAGCGCACGAAATAGACGAACGCATTGGCGAAGGCCAGCGCCCACAGGTAGCGATTGGGGAGGACGTGTTCGAAGAAAATCTCCCGGAACGTGAACGTGCGCTCGTGGTCGGCGCTGTAATCGGACGGGTAGTCGTTGCGATATTCTTCGATCGGCGGCAGGCCGCACGACTGCGGCGTGTCGCGCATCAGGAAGAACACGACGACCGCGACGATGGCGGCAACGAGCGCGTTGAAGTAGAACTTGGCGCCCCAGTCGTGAAACAGCGTGACGCCGAGAAGGGCGAGATTCGCGACCAGCGCGCCGCCGACGTTGTGCGAGACGTTCCAGAACGACACCGCGACGCCCCGTTCGCGCGGGCTGAACCAGTGCACCAGCGACTTGCCGCACGGCGGCCAGCCCATGCCCTGGACCCAGCCGTTGATCGTCTGCAACGTCACCAGAATGGCGAGCGAGCTGTAGATCGACTTGACCAGGCCGCTCGTCGCCATGATCGCGCACGACAGAATCAAGCCGAGGGGCAGAAAGTATTTGGCGTTGCTGCGATCCGAAACGGATCCCATGAGGAACTTCGAGATTCCATAGGCGATCGACAGGCCGGTCAGCGCCGTGCCGAGCTCGGCTTTCGAATGCTGCGGATACTCACGCAGGATGTCGGGAATCGTGAGCGCCAGGTTGTTGCGCACCAGATAGTAGGCCGCATACCCCATGAAGATGCCGGCGAAGACGCGGCGGCGGTTGTGGCGATAGCGGCGATCCAGCTCGGTGTCCGGCACGGCGTGATTATAAGGTCGGGCCTACCGGGTTCGACCGGTTCTTGCGCTGCTTTGTTCGCAGCAACGGCGCCATGCCACTAGGGTGCCGGGTCGCGGCCGACGCCCAGCGCGTCGGCGACCCGGTTGATGTAATTGAACCATGAGGCAAGCAGCGTGATCTGGAGGATGCCGCGGTCGTCGAAGCCCTCGGCACGCAGGCGGTCATGGAACGCCGGACTGACGCGCGTGGCGTCGCGCGTGATCTGTTCCACGTACTCGAGCATCACGCGATCCTGGCTCGAGAGCGGCGCCGACCGGTAGTCGCGCGCGAGGGCAGCGACGAACTCTTCGTCCAGCGTCACTCTACGCAGAAACTCTGCGTGTGACTCCAGTCAATACTGGCACCGGTTGATGGACGAGACGACAGTCGTGATCATCTCGTGCTGGCGCCGCGTCAGCGGCAGATCCGGCGCCATGAGCGCGCCGAACGCCGAGAAAGCGTGCTGCAGCGCCGCCGGGATCAGCGAGTGCGAGGCGACGATCCCATCGGTGTCCTTGTGATCCGGGTGGGTGGGTTGCGCGTATTCGGCCGGGTACAGCGCCCGTTGCGCCGCGCATGCCTGCCGGAGCTGCTCATCGTCGTCGAACGAGATCGTGCGGATCCAGGTCATGGTCGCATCCTAAGCGAGGTTCGCGGAAATGGTGCAGACACTAGATAGCGGCCGCGTCGCCGTCTTCGTCGACTTCCTCGTCGAGCGGCTCAGCGCGCTGCGCCACGAGGCGGCGGACCTCACGGTCCTTGAAGGAACGGCTCATCGAGCGCGCCGTCAACACCCCGCCGCCCAGAGCGGCGCCGACCGCGAATCCTTCGGCCACAGGGGCATCGTCCCAGACGCGCTCGAGCAGAAACGAGGTTGCTTCGAACAGCGCGATGGCGACGATCATTGCCGTCGCTGACGCGACGATCCGCTGCGTGAGTGTCAGAGGCACGGCCGGTTCTCCCGGTCCATTGTAGGCGACCCGCAGGATCGGCAGCTAGATTCGCAGGAATATCCGGCGCCGGTACATCCAGAACAGGATGCCCCAGAAGACCAGGACGACGGCAAGGCCGCGAAGCACCGGTTCGAACGGCGCCCCGAGCACCGCGAACGGTCCGGGACCGATGTGGCGCACCAGCGCCGACGCCACGAAATGTTCCATCGTCCAGCTCATTACGTAAGCCGCAATCGAGTTGGCCCCGATGACGAAAAAGGGAAAAGCCCAGCGCCGCCAGGACTTCCATTCAATGACGGCATGAAACGCGGCGAGCATCAGGATCACCAGCCCGCCGCTGTAGAGCGTGTAGGACGGCGTCCAGATCCGTTTCACGATCGGACTGATGTGAAGCCACTGCAAGAGAAGCCCCGAGAACGTCAGGGCGACACCCGCGAGCACGAGGCCTTGCAGCTTGCGTTCGACGGTTCGCGTGGCCGCGAGCCAGGCGCCGGTCAGCAGCCCAAGAATCATCGTCGCCAACGTCGGGATGAAACTCAACGTCGACCATCCACCACTGTTGAAGCGGAACGCTGTCTCGCGCGGAAACAGGTTGAGGAACCAGACGTCGAACGCCCACGAGAGATTCGAATTCTTGTTGAAGTGCGCGAGAAACCCCGAATAGAGGTGCGGCCAGTCCGCCGGCACACCCACCTGCGTGTAGTCGAAACCGGGAGCGGGAAGCGGATAGAGCACGAACGCCGTCCAGAAGCCCGCGAGGATGGCGGCGAACGCCGTCGCCTGCACGCGCCACGAGGCCAATGCGAGGAGGAACAAGACCATGTAGCCCAGCCCGATCTGGGTGAGCGTGTCCTCGAACGTCCAGTAGGTGCGCCCGGCCTCGAGAGAGCGGAGGAAGATGCCGAGGAGGATGAGGACAAGGCTGCGCCACGCGGCGTGACCCAGCATGCGCGGCCGTGAGTCGCCGCGCGCGCGGCGCGCCGCGATCGAGAAGGGCAGCGAGACCCCTGCGAGGAACGAGAAGGCCGGCTGGATCAGGTCATGGAGCGAGCAGCCCTGCCACGGAACGTGCGTGGTGTGGAACTTGACCGCCGCCCACAGACGGCTGTCGGGAAAGGCGCTGTGCAGCGTCCACAACCGCATGGCCTCCGCGAGCATCAGGAACATCACGAAACCGCGAAACGCATCAATCGACGCGAGCCGTGTCGTCGAGGCCGGGCGGGCGGTCTGCATGGTGCGGATTCTACTGTGGTCTGCGTGGCGGGCGCGTCTCGGATACACTATGAGGAGAGGGTTACAGTCAATGGCCGATTTTCCAGAGAGCAAGCAGTGCGTCGAGTGTGACGGAACGATGGATCGGCGGCACGGCACGCTGCCGGCAGAGCGGACCGCCACTTCGGTGCCGGCGGACTTGCGGCGGATCCCGAACGCCCAGGTGGCTGAGATCGGCACGTACTATCGCTGTCTGAAGAACGGCGCCCACACGGTCATCGTCGCCCGCGACACGAAGTTGCCCGCCTCGCCGCGCCATTAACAGTTCGTCATCCACGATAGCCCGGCCGCTGCGGCCGGGTTCTTGCGATTTTCCCTCTCTGCAAAGTCAAGGCAGCAGGCTGCCCGGGAGGGATTGAAGGGGTTCGTTCGCGTGCGAGGCGCGCGCGAGCACAATCTCAAGGTGCTCGATCTCGCGTCGCCGCGCTCATCGGCGTCAGTGTCGAAACCCCGGGAACGGGATCTGCAGCCTGCGACACACGGCGCGCGCAGGCCGCGGCATGACGCCAGAAATGCCGGAATAATCCGGCCTCTCTGGAACCGGACGGCATGCCTCTTACGGATGCCGTAAGGGCTTGCGCGCGCCGTAAGCGCGGGGCAGCATCACGAACGCACGCACTCGATGCGCTCGAGCGCAACGCGGACGCGCTGACGGTCCCACAGTGGAGCCGGGGCTGATCGTCATGGGCGATCACGACCGGCTGCAGCAGGAGATCCGAGAGCTGCTCTCGAACGCGCTGAAGTTCACGCCGGCGGGCGGGCATGTTCACGTTCGCGCACGCCGGCGAGCGCGGAGGTAGTGATAAACTCGGTGCTTCGCGCGCCCGTAGCTCAGCTGGATAGAGCGCCGGGCTTCGAACCCGTAGGCCGGGGGTTCAAATCCCTCCGGGCGCACCATTTTGATAGTTTGTAGTTTGTAGTTTGTGGTTGGTAGTTTAGTTGCGGTTTGATGTCGCTGATCACGCAAGCGCGAGCGGCGGTCGCGAACTACAACTTTAAAATTGGAAGTCCCTAGTTTCTAGCCTCGCCGCACCGCCCCCGCGCCCGTAGCTCAGCTGGATAGAGCGTTGGCCTCCGAAGCCAAAGGTCGCAAGTTCGAATCTTGCCGGGCGCACCAACTTTGGATTGGCGGGGACCCCTGCACCCCGCCTGGCGCCCTCCACTCCGCTCGCTCTGCGCAGCTCGCTCCGTTGCGGTCGCGCTTTGGATCGGCGGGGACCCCTGCCCCCCGCCTGTCGCCCGTCACTCGCTCCCGCTTCGCCGGGTCGCGAACTTCACGAATCAACTCAGCGGATTGCGCGCGAAGCACAGATCTTCCACCACGCGCCCGCCGATGAGATGTTCCTGGATGATGCGCTCCGCCTGCTCCGGTGTCACGCGCCGATACCATGTGCCTTCGGGATACACGACGCAGATGGGACCGTCGGTGCACATGCGAAGGCAC
This sequence comes from Acidobacteriota bacterium, assembly GCA_031431095.1. GTDB lineage: Bacteria > Acidobacteriota > Vicinamibacteria > Vicinamibacterales > 2-12-FULL-66-21 > JAICSD01. The sequence continues at coordinate 4,727 of JANPCT010000053.1, forward strand.
TGGCACTTCGTCCGGTAGCACGGGCCATCGGCGCCGGCGAGGTTCAGTTCCTTCATCCGTCGCTTCAAGTACTGCCACGTGGCGTCTCCGCTTTCCGGATCGACGCAATCAGGCCCCAGGCAGATGAAGAGATGGCGCGACAGCTTGCCGATGCCGAACGCTGACGCCGCCTGCTCAGGTGTCTCGTACTTCTTCCCCATGCCGCCCGATCATACGGCACCCGGTTTGCTCCGTTCGTGCATAGGAGGTTTCATGGCCAGCGACACCGACAGCGACCTGAACGACGAGCGCACCGGCGGCTTGGACCCGGAGCCGGAGGAGACGGAACAGATCCGCGGCGTCGCGGATGAAGAAGACGACGTCGAAGACGCCGAGGACGGGGACGACGCGGACGACGACGAAGAAGACGACGAGGACAGCTCGACGTTCTAAAGGCGCTTCGAATATTTCTCGAATACGGTTTCGAGGTCTGCGGGCGTTGTCGTCCGCAGACCCTTCCACACGTCTCCCGCCCGGCGGAACCGCGCCGGCGCGGTCCGCACCGTGAATTCCCGCGGATCCACTCCCGCGTCCACTTCCTTCCACGACAGCGGCGTCGACACGCCCGCATAGTCGCTGGCGCGCGCGCTGTAGGCGGTTGCGATGGTCTTACCCAGGATGTTCTGAAGAAAGTCCACATAGATGGTGCCGCGTGGACGCCGGGCCACCATACGCTCGACAGTCGCCACCTTGGGATGCCGGGTGGCAACAATGGTCGCCACGATCTGACAGAAGAGCTGTCCCGATTCATACGACGTGTGAGGCGGGAGCGGTATGTAGATATGCAAGCCGCTGGCGCCCGAGGTCTTCGGGAACCCAGGCACATTGAGCGACGCGAGCTCGTCGCGCACCCACCGGGCGACGTCGAGCACCTTGTCGAACGTGGCGTGATCGGTGGGGTCGAGGTCGATGGCGCAGTGATCCATGTCGGGGGGCGACTGCACCCGCGAGAACCACGGGTCCTGCGAGATCGCCGCAATCTGCGTCATGTAAAGCAGCGTCGTCAGCGAGCCGCCGATGAGCCGTTTCGCGTCCGGCTCGCTGATCGGATCCATCTCGGCTGCGAGCGTCTCGATCCTGACCCCGGCGGGCGGTCTCTCCTCACGCGACCGCTGCTGGTAAAAAGCCTTCCCCGACACGCCGTTAGGAAAGCGCTTCATCACCAGTGGACGGTCTGCGACACAGGGCAGGAGATAGGGGGAGGCCTCGACGTAATAGCGGAGCAGATCCCCCTTGGTGATTCCGAGCGCGGGCCAGAACAGCTTCGCCGGGTTGGTGACTTTGAGTCGGTCTCCGCCCGGCAGCAT
>JANPCT010000054.1:0-1869 GCA_031431095.1 Acidobacteriota bacterium
GGATCGCCCGGCTTCAGGACGAACACGCCGGTCAAGTCGGGCAGGATGAAGCTGTTCCGCTCCTTCAGCTTGATGTCGACGGCATCCTCGCCAACCGGCGTCACAGAGGCGATGCTGGTAAGCCGGTTGCCGTCGGTCCTGGCGGCTTCGCGGAGCGCTTGCGCCGCCAGTTCCGGCGTCAGCAGGGTCCCGTCATGAAAGTAGACGTCGCGGCGAAGCTTCAGCCGTAGCGTGGTTCGTGCCTGGTCCCACTCCCAACCAGTCGCAATCCGCTCCGCCTGGTGTCCGTCGGGCTTGTTCGTAAGCCACGAATCGTTCGCCAGCAGCCGGATGATCGCCTCAGGTCCGGTGCCGGGCGTGCCTTTCGGCGGCAGCCCGATACCGATGCGCATCTTCGCCGCCACCCGCGGCGCCTCGGCCCGCCGCTCGCAGCCCGCCCCGCAGGCTGCGGTGACGAGCATCAGAACGAGGGGCAACCGGCGATGCATCAGCATGGTCTGGCCCCCGGATTATCGGCGCGATCCGGCCGGAGCGCCAGAAGATCCCGCGGTCGCCAGGCCTAGGTCTTGGCGACGGGCGGCTCGTCGAGCAGCCAGGGGCACTGCGCCATGGTCTTGATCTTGCCGTTGGTCTTCTTGATGACGGTGATTTTCACGGGTGACTCCGTTGGGGTAACTGAGCGGGTTGACAGGAAGGTGTCAGAACTAGTTCTTCGCGACCGGCGGCTCGTCAAGCAGCCAGGGGCACTGCGCCATCGTCTTGACCTTGCCGTTGCTCTTGTTGATGATCGTGATTTTCATGATTCACCCCGGGCGCGCGCGCAGCGCGCACAATCGGTTGTTGTTGGACGGTCTCTACCGGATGTTGTCGAGGACGACGTCGACGAGCCAGGGGCGGAGGGTGCCGTTCTTCTTGGGATCGCTCGGTTTCTTGTTCTTCATCTGTCTCTCCTGGGGATACGAGTTGGTTGCGTGAGGCGACGACGCCGTTCAGGCGGTGGTCATGGCGCGTGCCGCGGCTTCGTGCGCCATGGTGATCAGGCCGGCCTCGAAGCTCGGCTTGTGGCAATTCGGTGCATGGAGGTCCCCGAGCTCGTTGTGCGACGCGACGGTGCAGCCGCCCGCGCACACCGGGATGAACGCGCAGTCGTTGCACATCTCCCACGCGGCGAGCTTGTCGAAGTTGCGCATCGCCTGGGTGCGGTAGTCGTCCTGGCGGCCGTCGATATGTCCCGTCGACTGCAGCGCTTCACCGGCGAACCCGGGACAGGCGAACAGCGATCCATCCGGGCCGACGGTGTGGGCGTGCCCCTTGTGGATCTCGCACGGACCGTTGTGGACGCCGTCAGAGGTGCTGAAGCCGCGCTTCTTCGTCTCCTCGCGCAGGTACGACATCTTGTCGTCGACGAAGTTGCACGAGTCGCAGACCCGGCTGACACCCGTTCCCGCCGACGTCATGCACGCGCCGTTGAGCGGCTTGCCCTCGACGCCGACGACGGTGAGCGGGATCATGCCGCGGGCGGCCGCCTGGGTCTTTTCGCGGATGACCGGCTTGAAGTTCACCTTGGTCAGACGCGGCGCGAAATCCTGCGCGGCGAGAAAGTCGAGCAGCGCGGGGTAGGAGTCGGCGGTGTCCATCTCGAAGTTGCCGCCTACCGCGATCTGGGTCAGGTCGGCGACGGCGCGGGTGTTCGCGATGATCTTGTCGAAGGTCGCGAACATTTTCTGGACTTCATCGTCCGGGACGACGGTGTAGAACTCGGCATAGCGCTGCTGCGCGTAGGCAAACGCCTCATCGACCGCTTCCTGGTACTTCTCATCGGTGACGCCAATCAACTCCGCCCAGAGGACGGTACTCACTTCCTTGTTG
>JANPCT010000055.1:0-5239 GCA_031431095.1 Acidobacteriota bacterium
CCAACACCGTTCTGTCGATCCTGACGCCGGCCTGCTCGATCGCCATGAGCACGGGAATCAGCGGATGCTCGAAGCTGTCGTACACCGGCGTCAGCCCGTCTCGATCCATGATCGCGCGCAGCGCCGGCGCGAGCTGCAGCGCCAGATCCGACCGCTCACCAGCGTAATCGAGCGCCGCCTGCACCGGGATCTGCGCGAAGGACATCGACTTGGCGCCGCGGCCGCAGACGTCCTCCTCTTTCATCGCCTTGTAGCCCGTGTGCTCGAGTGCAAGCTCCTCGAGCGGGTGCGACGAGCGATTGGCGTCCACGAGGTAGCTCGCGATCATCGTGTCGGTTTCGAGCCCCTGCATGTTGACGCCGTGGCGGGCAAGCACGATGGAGTCGAACTTGAGATCGTGGCCAATCTTCCGGATCGAGGGGTCCTCGAGGACGGGCTTCAGTACCGCGAGCGCCTCGCGCGCATCGAGCCCGCCGTCGAATCCGAGTCCCGATCCGACCAGCGCCACGTAGCGCGCCTCGTGCGGCGCGGTTGAGAACGACAGGCCGACGATCGACGCGCGCATGGCGGCGGGAGCATCCGGCAGCACGCGCAGCGCAAAACGTCCCGCGGCGCGCAGGTCGGCCGCCAGGGCCGCGACACCCTCGATCGTCTCCACCGCCCGATACCTCTTGCTGCTCGTCTGCGCCGTCGGCGCGAAGTCCATGACGAGCGTGCGGAACCCGAGCCGCGTGAACAGATCGAAGCACCGCTCCCGGGAGGCGCCGCGAAAGCGCATCGATTCCGGATCGAAATCGACCGGGCAATCGACATGGATACGCGCCAGCGTCCGGCTCTGCCGCGCGTCGTCGGCATGATTGAGCAGGCCCTCACGCTGACGTTTGTTCGGCACCTCGGCGGCATGCGCCAGCAGCGTCTCGAGATCGCCGTGCTTGGCAATCAGATCGCGCGCGCCTTTCTCGCCGATGCCGGGAACGCCCTTGATGTTGTCGATCGCGTCGCCCATCAGCGCGAGCACGTCGACGACCTGCTCCGGGGCGACGCCGAACTTGGCCCTGACTCCGTCCGCGTCGAACCAGGTCCCTTCCTCCTTCGGGTTGTAGACCTTGACGCCGTCGTGGACCAACTGGAAGAAGTCTTTGTCGCCGGTGACGATCGCCACCTCGAACCCCTGCGTCACTGCCTTCGCCGCCAGTGTCCCGATCACGTCGTCGGCCTCGTAGCGGTGCGACGTGAGGATCGGCACTCCCATCGCCTCGCACGCTTCGTGCACCCAGGGGATCTGCTCCGCCAGGTCGCCCGGCATCGGCGCGCGATTGGCTTTGTAGTCGGTGACGATGTCGTCGCGAAACGTGGGCCCGGCGAGATCGAACGACGCGGCGATGAATTGCGGCTGATGATCGTTCAACAGCTTGCGCAGCATCGTCACGAAGCCGTAGACGGCGTTGGTGGATTTTCCGTCGGGACCGGTCAACCCGCGAATCGCGTGGTAGGCGCGATACATCTGCGAGCTGCCGTCGATCAAGAACAGACGCGGCGGCGTGGACATGAGGGAGGGAAAGTTCAGTATATCATTCGACGGATGCCCCTACGCCTGCGCGCGGCCGTGCTCGCCATCGTGGTGACGGCCCTGGCGATCGCGTGCAGCGGGCGCGGTCCGCTCGGACCCGAGTACGAGTACGAAGAAGATCTGACGCTGCGGCTGAACGGCTCCGCAACTCTCGTCGTCAATGCCTCGATCCCGGCCCTCGCGGCACTGCGCGGGCTGCCGCTCGAGGCGGATCTGCGCACGCGCGGCGATCAACTGAAGCGGCAGATCCAGGATTTGTATGCGTCACCGCAGACGAAGGTCGGACGCATCAGCATGTGGACGCGTCATGGACGGCGGTTCGTGGGCATTCATCTGACCGTCTCCGATATTCGCGAACTGCCGAAGGCCGCTCCGTTCTCCTGGGCGACGTACGCGCTGCGGGAGCAGGGCGGGGAAACCGGCTTCCGGCAGACGTTGACGGCAACCGGCACCAACCCCGGGGCCGCGCCCGGCGCCGGCTGGCAGGGCCAGGAGGTCGTCGCGTTCCGCCTGCACCTGCCCGCGCGCATCCGGTATCACAACTCACGCGACCTCGAAACGAATGCGCCGCGCTCACCGTCGCGGGGCAACATCCTGACCTGGGAGCAGCGGCTCGCCGATCGCGTCGCCGGCAAACCGATCGCCTACGCGGAAGACAAGACGCCGGGCGTGATGGAAGTGCGGATGGACCGCCAGTCGATCCTCTATCGCACATTGTGGCTCTTCGGACTGGCGTTTGTCGCCGCCGTCCTCGTCATCGGCGGCTTGATCTGGATGACGATGCGGCGCGGCGGCGACCCGGAGGGGAAAGCCCTATGAAGGTGCCTTCAAGTCGAGCGTCTTCTTCTCACCCTCTGTAACCGTCACGCGCGTCGCCGTGGCGCGGGCCTGTTCCAGGTACGCGGGATCGAACCATTCACCCTGTTCGACATTGTCGGTGGCGACGATCAGGTAGTCACCTGGCGGAAGCGCGCGGAGCCGGAACGCGCCGGCCGCATCGGTGCGCGCCGTCTGGATGTGACGGGACTGCGCGCGCCAGTACTGCGGGTCGGTTGGGAATACGATCACCGTCAGCGCCGCCGCGGCGGCATTCGACCGGTCGCGCACGGTGCCGGTGATCTCGGTGGAACGATCGGTCAGCACGACGGAGACGCTGTCGAGGTTCTGCCCGGGCTTCAGTTCGAGCGGGTGATCGGTGACGTCCTGTCCAGCGACGGTGACGGACTTCAGCGTCCATTGTCCCGGCGCCTGTCCGCCGCCGCCGGTGACGCGGATGTAATGCCGCCCCGGCAGCAGGCTGGCGACTTCGAACGCGCCGTTCTTGTCCACGCGGCTTCCGCCGGCGCCGCCCCCGCCGCGTCCGCCGCCGCCAAGCGGCAGCGGCGTCACGTCAGGCACGTCAACGCGAAAGACCGAATAATCTGCAGGCGCGGGCGTCCCGGAGGACTCGACGGTGATATTCCCCGACAGCGTCAGACCGGGCTGCAGCGCCAACGACACGCCGTCCATGTTCTGCCCATTGACGACGATCGACTGCATCCCGGTTTTCGGATCGCTGTTCCGTCCACCGGATCGCGCGACGGCGATGTATCGGCCCGGCGGCACATTCGCAATCCTGAACGTGCCATCCGCCTGCGCTCGGCCCGAGAACATCGAGCCGCCAAGCGGTCCACGACCGCTCGCATCTTCCGGGATCAGAACCACCGGCACCACATCGTCCGCGCCGGTGACCACGCCGCTGACAGTCGCGAGAGGGACGACCTGAATCTGGAAATCCACGCCGGCCACTTCCTGTCCAGGCCCGACGTTTACTCGTCCCGCCTCCGACGCCGTGACGACACCGGGGAAGTACGTCGGCGCGTAGCCGGTGGACTCCGGTCCGTTCGAGCCGCCGAGCAGGTCGGCGAGACCGCCGGGTCCGCCGCGACCGCCGCCGCGGCCGCCCGCGGCCGCTATGCCGGCGGCCAGTTGCTGCAGCCCACGGCCCAACAATTGTTCCAGCCCGGTGTTGGTCGCACTCACGTAATAGTCACCCGGTGGTAACCCGAAGACGCGGTACTGCCCGCGATCGTCGGTCTGGTCCCCCCCGGCAGGGAGGAGCTGCCGCTCCCCGCGCACGTATTGATACCGCTGCACCGTCACCAGCGCGCGCGCCAGCGCTTCACCATCTTCGTCAACGACACGGCCGGTGAGCACGCCGGCCCGAATAAGGCGGAGGTCGATGCTGGCGGCGGCCTGGCCGTCCGCGAGCACCACGGGCGTGCCTGGCTGCTCAGGGCGGCGCTGGCCGTACACGGCATCGACGAATCCGCTCCTCGAGGCGCTGATCGTGTAGGTGGCCGCACCGAGATCGGCGACCTGGTAGCGCCCGAGGTCGTCGGTCGTCGCGGCTCGCGTCGCTGCGCCGGCCCCCGACACCGTCACCCGGGCCCGCTTCACGGGGCGGCCCGTGTCGGCCGCGAGGACTCGACCCGCCACTGACCCGGTGCCCTGCGGCATTTGCGCGCGGTCCCGCGGCTGTCCCTGGCGCTGGCCGCGGTTGCCCTGGCCCTGGCCGGTCTGGGCTGGCCCTTGTGCTTGCGGCGGCGGCGGTTCCTGGATGCCCGGCTGTGCCAGCCCCGGCAGGCCGGTCGCGAGCAGCAGGGCGGCGAGTAGGCTGTAACGATGCACCGTCATGATGGGATTACGACTACAGGACCGCGATCGTGACAATTCCGGCGCCGATCAGCAGGAACTGCCGCAGCCCGCCGACCGAATCGCCTCGATGGAGGTCGGGAATCAGGTCCGACATGGCCACATACAGGAAGTTGCCGGCCGCAAAAGCGAGCACGTACGGCATCGCCTGCGGCACCAGCTTCGAGGCGAGCACCATGGCGACGGCGCCGAGAATCCCGCCGGCTCCGGCGAGCACGTTCAGCGTGAACGCGCGGGTCCGCGAGTATCCGGCGCGCAGCAGGATCGCGACGTCGCCGACCTCCTGAGGAATCTCGTGCGTCGCCACCGCCAGTGCGGTCGTCAACCCGAGCGGCACCGAGGTCAGCACCGCCGCGGCGATCACCGCGCCGTCGACGAAGGTATGAAAGACATCGCCGATGATCACGAGCGAGGCCGCCGTGCTGTGCACGTGGCAGTCCTCGTCGTGATGGCAGTGCCGCCAGATCACCGCTTTCTCCAGCAGGAAAAAACTCAGGATGCCGCCTGCCATTGTCAACATCGCCGGGCGCGCGGGCAGCATCGACAGCGATTCAGGCACGAGAGCGAGCAGCGCGACGCCAATTAACGTCCCGACCGCGTAGCTGATCAGCCACGGGACCAGCCGCGTCCGGACCGTTTGGCCGAGAAGGAGAAAGCTGGAAGCGACGATGACGCCGCCGAGCGAGCCGAGTATGGAGAGGCCGACCGCAATGCCGAGAAGTCTCACGCGCAGACAGTATGCAGTAAGCGCGCGCGGCCTTCTACCGTTTGCCTCGGAACCGTGTGCCCCCCGGCCTTGTGCCTTTTACTTTCCGGTCACTTCCCCGCGACGTAACCACGGCGCGCCCGCACGCGATACGAAGGCTGACGCACTTCGACGCGTATCGAGTGCCAGCGCCCGTCCTTCGTTCCGGTCGCCGAATAGCCGAGATAATACTGGCGGCTCAATTCGTCGGCGATGCCGGCGACGGCGGG
>JANPCT010000056.1:0-3526 GCA_031431095.1 Acidobacteriota bacterium
TTCAAGTCGAACCGCTGGTGGAAATCGATGCACCAGTTTCCCGCCGGGCCTACCGCTTCACGCACGTCCCGGCAGTCCTGCGCCACCTGCCGGACGATGGAACGGGTGTCGTAGACGGCGCCGATGGGAGAATCCGCCGGAGCCATCCTGAACGCCCGATACCCCGCTTCCATCGTCGCGCGCGCGCGCTCCTTCAGGCTGAGCCTGGCGTCGGCCGCCGCGCCGGGCGGCCGCGCGCCGCCGGTGGCGTAACATTCGCAGTAGTCGCGCGCGCTGCCTCCCAGCAATTCATGCACCGGAACGCCGAGGGCTTTGCCCTTGATGTCCCAGAGCGCGAGGTCGAGCGCACCCAGCGCGTGGGCCTTTTCACGGCCCGGCGGGTAGAACCACGCGATGTAGGTCTCCTGCCAGATCGCCTCGCTTCTGAAAGGGTTCTTGCCAATGAGTGTGCCGGCGCATTGCTCGAGCGTGTCCTTCGAGCCGCCTTCGCCGATGCCCGTGATCCCTATGTCGGTCTCGACCGTCACGACCATGTTGCTCTGGTTGAACAGAGGATTGACGTTTGGCGGCCGGTAGATCCGCACGCGCGTAATCTTCCCCTTCGGCAGATCGGCCGCCGCCTCGGCAGGACGCAGCGCGGTGACGGCCGGCGCGGATGCGAGGGCCTTGAAGAATGTTCGTCGGTTCACGGTAGCGCATGTTCTCCATCCGTGTTGTGGTTGTCAACGGATTACGAAGGCCGGTGGATGACCCTCCATCCGCGTCCGGCGGGCACGAATAAAAACGCCTCGGTGCCTGGAAGCGTGTGCAGATACGGGCGGCTGTGATCCGGGCCCAGCACGAAGAACGCGTTGTCGAGCGCATCACCCGCGGTTGCGCGACGCGTGAGCACCGCGACGCTCAGCACGCCCTGCACCGGCCGGCCGGTGCGCGGGTCCATGATGTGCGAATAGCGCACCCCGCCGGATTCGAATGACTTTTCCGAGCTGCCCGAGACCGACAATGCCCGATCCCGGAGCGTGACGGTGAGCGCGACTCTGCGGGGATCGATCGGATCCTGGACCGCCACGTCCCAGCCGTCGTGACCAGGCGGCGTGCCGAGCCCATAGATGGTGCTGCCGCCCGCGCTGACCAGGGCGGCGGCAACGTGCCGCTGCCTGAGGAGGGCGACGACGCGATCGACCGCGTAGCCCTTGGCGATGCCGCCGAGGTCGAGCTCGACGCCCGCGTCATCGAAGGCGATGGTCTTCCCAGCCGGATTCAGGACGAGGTGCGCGCCTCCGACGTGCCGTCGCGCGGCTGAGAGCTCCTCGTCGGATGGCTTGCGGCCTTCGCCGCGGAAGAATCCCCACGCCTTCATCAGCGGGCCGACCGTGATGTCGAACGCGCCGCCCGACTCGCGGTCGTATCGCCTCGACTCCGCGATGAAGTCGAACAGCTCGGGGTCGACGGTCACCGGATGCCGCGCGGCCTCGCGGTTGATCCGCGAGAGCGGGCTGTCGGACTTGTAGTGGCTCATCAGCCGATCGATGCGGTCCACCTCGTCGAAGGCGTCATCGAGGATGCGCGGCAAGGCCGCGGCATCGGGACCGTAGGCGTCGATGGCGTAGACGCACGCCATCGAGAGGCGGTTCGCCTCGTAGTGATAAAGGGGCGTCTCGTAGCGGTTTGGCCCGATGGCATTGACCACCAGCGGACCGAAACCAAGAATCATCAGGTTGAACAGTCCCTGGGCGCTCGCGCGCACGCCTCTCGGGAAGAATTCGTCGATGAAGATCCCCCTCATCAGGAACCGCTTGCAGCAAATGGTTGCATTGAGGAGTTGAAGGCGGGATGGTAGCACGGCGGATCGGGAGGCCGTTTCCTCTTGACACGCCGCGGCCGTGCTCATAGTAAGGCACGTATGAGAACCAAACCGTCACGACGAACCATGCTGAAGAGGGCCGGCCTCGCCGCCCTCGCGATCCCCGCGTACGGCGTCTCGAGCGTCGAGGCGGCCGCGGCGGGGGGCATTGATCTGCTCACGGACCTGTCCAAGGACCTGCCGAAGATTTGTCTCGAGGCCGGTCTCGGCGGAGCGGCACCGGGCGCGTCCGCCGACGAGGCCGCGGCCGCGGCGGCCCGCCGGATCCGCCAGTTGGGCGTCGAGCACGTGATCTCCGGCGGCGGCCGCATTCCCTGGGAGGAAGGCCGGCTCAAGGAAATGATGGACCGGCTCAAGACCAACGGTCTGACCCTGGCCAATCTCATGATCTCGGGCTTCCCGAACGCGATCTACAACCGGCCGGGGAAGGATGCGGACATCGAGAACGTCATCCAGTCGATTAGAGCCGCAGGGAAGGTCGGCCTGCCAGTCGTTGAATACAACTGGTACGCGCACCGGGCGATGGAAGGGTATTTCGAAGAGACCGGTCGCGCCGGCGCCGGGTGGACGGGCTTCGACTACGCACGCATGAAGGATCTGCCGCCGCTGCCCGAAGAAGGGGCGCACACGCTCGACGAGATGTGGGCCAGCATCACCTACTTCCTGAAGGCCGTGGTGCCGGAAGCGGAGAAGGCTGGCGTGCGGCTGGCGCTGCATCCCAACGATCCTCCCGCCCCGCTCAGCCGGGGGTCTCAGCAGATCATGGGGACGATCGACGGCTGGAGGAAGCTCGTCGGGATCGTGAACAGCCCGTCGAACGGCATCACGTTCGACTGTGGCGTGACGCGGGAGATGAACGGTGACCCCGTCGAGGTCTGCCGCTGGTTCGCGTCACGGGACCGCATCAACCACGTGCACTTCCGTAACGTCAAGGTGCAGACGCCCTACGAGCGCTACACGGAAGTCTTCATCGACGAGGGCGAGAACGATATGTTCGCGGTGATGAAGGAGCTGGTGAAGCACAAGTACGCGCGCCTCATCTACCCCGAGCACCCGCGCGGCATCGACTACGACCGCGAGCGGCCGAATTTCCGCCCGCAGTATCCCGGGGGCGGAGGCTACGCCGCGTACGCGTTCAACGTCGGCTACACTCGCGCGATGCTGCAGGCTGCCACGGCTGGCCGCTGAGGCAGCCAAATGCCAGATGCTGAACGATAAGAGGAGGCAACGGAGATGAGGGGCCCCGCCAGACTGATTGCCGCGCTTGCTGTCGCCGCGTTGCTGCTGCCCGTGATCGGTCACGCGCAGCTGTTCACCCTGAGCCGCGATCAGATGATCGAATACACGGCGCAGAACCCGTTCGACCGGTTCCCCGACGGCCGTCCCAAGGTGCCCGACGCGCTGATCGAGCGGATGCGTGGGTTATCCGCCGAAGAAGTGTGGGCGATTCTGCCGGGCAAGGGATTTCGCAACCAGTACGAAGACGGGTTGCAGGTGCTGCATCCTGGGAAGAAACTGGTCGGCCGTGCCTTTACCCTGCAGTTCATGCCGCTGCGCCCGGATCTCGACGGCGTGATCAACGCGAAAGCGCAGGCCGCCGGGCTCGGCCGGATGTACAACCAGACGGCGATCGACATGCTGCAGCCCGGCGACGTGCTGGTC
>JANPCT010000057.1:0-5492 GCA_031431095.1 Acidobacteriota bacterium
TCCGCGCGATGGAACCGCTGCCCGTTGTAGAAATTTTTCTTCACCAGCTCGATGACGCGCGCCACCGTTTTCGGCGCTTCCTCTGGATAGGTCTCGAACTCAATCGTTCCTTTCACGGTCTCGAGGACGATCACCGCGCCGGCGCCGGGCGACTTCTGCTGCGCCGCCACCGTCGTCAGCGCGACCGCGGCCACGCCGAACACGATTGCCGAAAGCACTCTGAGCATCAGCCCTCTACCTCTGCGTTCTGCCTTCTACTCTCTGCGGTGTGCCGTGTGCCGACGACCTCGGACGCCGTCCCATCCGCCTGACCCCTACCTTCGGACAGATGTCGGCCAGCACGCACTGAGGGCACAAAGGATACACCGGCCGGCATACGTTCTGCCCCCAGGTCACCAGGTACAGATTGATGATCGGCCACCACTTGCGCCCGGTCACGCGATACAGCTCGCGCTCCGTCTCCTCCGGCGTGCGCGTCGTCACCCAGCCAAGCCTGTTCGCAATGCGGTGGACGTGGGTGTCCACGCAGATGTTGTCCCGGCTGGCGTGAGCGAGGATGAGGACCAGGTTCGCGGTTTTCCGGCCAACACCGGGCAGCGTCAGCAACTCGGCCATCGTCGACGGCACCGCGCCGCCGTAGCGCGCCAGGATCTGCTCGCAGGTCTGCCGAACGTGGATGGCTTTATGGCGATAGAAGCTGACCGGGTAAATGAGGTCCTGGATCCTTGACGCCGGCAGTTTCGCCATCGCGCGCGGCGTTCGCGCCACGCGGAACAGACGTGAGGACGCGGCGGCGGTGACGGCATCCCTGGTCTGGGCGGAGAGCACGGTCGCGATGAGAACCTGAAACGGGTCGTCTTTCTGGTCTTTGGCGATTTTCTCGACGGCTGGTTCTTCGAGGCCCGCGATTGCCTTGGCGAGCCGGCGCATCACAGCCACGACGGGAGCGCTCCAGGCGGGAATCGGGCTCGACGCCATGTGCGAAGGTGACGTGTTAACGCACCGGAGTCAGCGGCGCCTCGCCGGCGAGCACGGCAAGGACGTTGCGAACGGCCAGCTCCGCCATCGCGGTCCGTGTTTCGCGCGTGGCGCTGCCAAGGTGTGGCGCGAGGAGGACGTTCTGATGATCTTTCAACGCCGGGTGGACATCCGGCTCCCGCTCGTAGACGTCGAGCGCGGCGCCGGCGATGAGCCGCGCGTCCAGCGCCCAGGCGAGCGCCTCTTCATCCACCGCCGAGCCGCGCGCCGTATTCACGAGGATCGCGGACCGCTTCATCCGCGCCAGCGTGCGCTTGTTGATCAGATGTTTCGTATCCGGGGTCGCCGGTGCGTGGATCGAGATCACATCGGAGGTGACGAGCAATTCGTCGAGCGACACCGTCGGCGGTTCAGAACGCGGAGGGCTTCCTTCTCGACCGGAAAAGACCACGCGCATCCCGAATGCCGGGGCCTTGGCAGCGACGGCGCGCCCGATGCGGCCACCCCCGATGATGCCGAGCTGCTTGCCGCGGAGTTCCATGCCGAGCATGAAATCGAGCGCCCAGCCTTTCCAGTTCCCGGCGCGAATCAGGCGATCGCCTTCGGCGACACGCCGTGCGGTGCCAAGTATCAAAGCCCAGGTGAACTCGGCCACGGACTCGGTCAGAACATCCGGCGTGTTCGTGACGACCAGGCGCCGCTCCCGCGCGGCGGCGACGTCGATGTTGTCGAACCCGACCGCGACGTTGGCCACGATCCTGAGCGCGCCCGCGGCGTCCATCACCGCGGCGTCAATCTTGTCGGTCAGCAGGCAGATGATCGCTTCTTTGCCGGCGACGCGCCGCAGCAACTCGTCACGCGATATCCCACCGTCACCCGAGTAGAGGTCGACTGAGTGCCGGGATTCGAGGAGGGCCAGCGCCGATGAAGGAATCCGCCGCGTGAGGAGAACGGATGCCACGTCTTAAACCCTACAGCCCGTGCGACTGACAGTAGCCGCAGTGATTGCAGGGCACGCCGGGTTCGATCAGGCAGGGACCGTCGGACTCTGGCAGCGCGTAGCGGAAGTGGCTGGGGTCTGGCGTGAGGTCGAGCAGGCGCGAGGGATGCGGCCGGCGCGCCTCCTGGCCACGATCGAGCCTCGCGATGGTGTCGCGGACGAGCGCCCGGAGCGCGTCTTCGTTCATCGGCCTACCTCGACTGCGTCGATGATGCCGATGATCGCCGCGTCCACCGCGGCGGCTTTCTTGCCGAGCGCCTCGCCAGCCGCCTTGCCCTCGATGACGACCAGCACCTTCTCGCCGATGCCGGCACCAACGGAATCGATGGCCAGCAGCGTCGTCCCGCGCGGCGTGTCGTCGAGCGTGAGCGGCTGTACGAGCATCAGCTTCGCGCCTTCGAGCTTTTTGTTCTTCTGCGTCGACACCACGGTGCCGACGACGCGGCAAATCTGCATTCAGGCTTTAGGCTTCAGGCTTTGTGCTTCAGGCGAGATCCCAGTGATCGACGATGCCGATGACGGTCGCGTCGGCGGGGGGCTCGGCCGGATAGAACGGAAACGCCGCCTCGCGGCCGCGAACGAAAAAGACGTTTTCCCCAACGCCGGCGCCGACCGAGTCGAGCGCGACCAGCGTCCGGCCTGCCGATTCCCCGGACGCCGCCAGTGGCTGAAGGACGAGCATGCGAATCCCGGTGAGGCTCGGATCCTTCATGATCGACACGACCTCGCCGAGCACACGCGCAAGCTGCATGGGCTAGTCCTGCACGTCGACGGTGTCGACGATGCCGACGATGGCGGCGTCGACCGGACAATCCTTCAGGCCTGTCGCCATCCGCGCGGAGCTGCCGCTGACGATCAGCACCGTCTCGCCGAAGCCTGCATCCACGGTGTCTACCGCGACGAGATAATTGCCTTCGGCTTTGCCGGACGGATCGATCGGGCGGGCAACGAGCAGCTTGCTACTGACGAGCCGATCGTCTTTTCTCGTCGCGACGACGGTCCCCACGATCTTGGCGAGAATCATGTCAATGCTGAACGCGCAGCATGCCTACTTGCTGTTCCCGGACGACTTGCCGATCGGCAGCGCGTCCTCGAGGTTGGCGTGCGGGCGTGGGATGACATGGACTGACACCAGTTCGCCGACGCGCCGCGCGGCAGCCGCGCCGGCATCGGTCGCGGCCTTGACTGCCGCCACGTCGCCGCGGACGATAGCGGTGACATAGCCGGCGCCAATCTTCTCCCAGCCGACGAGCGTCACCTTGGCAGCCTTGACCATCGCGTCCGCCGCTTCGATCATCGCGACGAGACCTTTGGTCTCGACCATCCCGAGTGCCTCACCCATTGTGTCTCCTTAAAAATGGCTCATGACCCGGGGCTCACGGCAGGACTTCAGCGCCTCGAGCCTTACGTTATTTGAGCTCGCGGACCGCCGCCTCGATGAGCGCGGTCAACTCGCGGTATGTTAGCCGAATTTCGCCATCCTTACCTGTGGCGCCGCGGGCGAAGTCGGCGACCAGGCGCGCCCCGACGCTCTCGGGTGCCGTGACCGTCTGGCAATTGGCCGGATCGCCCAGCGCGTCGTTTTCCGCACCATCCTGGCCGGGGGGGCAGATCGGCGCCGGCGAGGCGATCCCGTACATCCCGCGCAGCCCCTGCAGCCGAACGACTTCCTGGCGCGACAAGAGCCGCTCGCCGCCCAGCAGGCGCGCCACCAGGCTGATGTGCGCGAAGTGTTCGATCGTCTCCATCTTGTAGTACGCCGCCAGTAAATCCGTGCCGAGCGTCAGCGCGCCATGATTCGCGAGGAGCATGCCGTCGTGTGCCTTGACGTACTGGCGCACTGCCTCCGGCAGCTCCTTCGTCGACGGCGTGGCGTACTCCGCAATCGGCACGCTGCCGAGCGTCGTCACCACTTCCGCGAGAACCGCGCGGTCGAGCGCAATGCCGGCGACGGCGAACCCCGTGGCCATCGGCGGGTGAGCGTGCACGACGGCGCCTGCGTCGGGGCGCTGGCGATAGACCTCGAGATGCATCTGCATCTCGGAGGAGGGATCGCGATCCCCCGCCAGCTTCTTCCCGTCGAGGTCGGTGATGACCATCATATCGACGGTCATGAAGCCCTTGCAGACGCTCTTCGGCGTCATCAGCAGACGCCGGTCGTCGAGCCGCGTGCTGATGTTGCCGTCGTTCGAGGCGGTGTAGCCGCGCGCGTAGAGGCGCCTGCCCACTTCGACGATCGTTTCGCGAAGCTGCGTCTCGGTCATCGGGCGGGGGGCATCTCATAGATCCGGCGGCACTTCTCCGAGCAGAAGAAGCGGAGGTCGCTGCCGCTGCCGGTGGTGACAGCCCGCGACGGCACCACGAACGTCCCGCACACCGGATCGCGCGCGAGTGGGACGGCGGTGGGTTGTTCGGGCAGCGCCGGGTGCATGCCCTGGACGATGCCGCGGACGAGACGGGAGATCGCCCGGAGAATGAACAAGAGCAAAAGGAGCCTGATGATCCAGCCGGTCATCGGTCCTACGAGCCCTGCCCCTTGGGAGCGCCTCGACCCTGGTCTGATGCGGCGGGGATGCCGAGATCGGGATGCGCGGAACGCAGCCCGTCGAGCGCCTGCCGCGCGGCGCGCGCTTCTTCCCCAGACGGCGCGACCACCAGAACCTTCTGCCACACCTCCGCCGCGCCCTTGAGATCCTGCTTGGCGAAGGCGCGGACGATCCCGACATTCAACAACGTCTTGGCGTGCGACGGATCGACCGCCAGCGATCGGTCGAACTGCGTCAGCGCGCGATCGGGCTGGTTCATGTAGTAGTAGGTGATGCCGAGATCGGTGCTGGCGTTGACGTCCTTCGGATGAATTGTGAGCGCGGCTTCGTACCACTTCGCCGCGTCCTGGAAGCGCCCGGCGTCGAAATACATGTTACCCAGCTGCACGCGCGTGACGGCATCGGTGGGGTTCTGCTGCGCCGACGTCGTCATCGCCGCCGCCCGCGACTCGTCGAGCGGTGGGGGGGCCTGGGCGCCAGGGTCGGCCGTCGCCGAGGTTGCGGCAGGAGCTGCGGCGGCTGGCGGGGGGATGCGGCCGCCGCCCTGCTGGCTGCCGAGAATCCAGCCGACCAGGACGCCAAAAAACACGCCCGCCACCCCCATGACGAGTGAATCCTTAGACACGGTGAACCCCGATCATAGTCCTAAAATCCCCGGTCCTGCGGGGCGCTCCCCGGGTCAGGCCGCGCAGGCGCGCAGGTAATCGCGGACCGCCTGATCCAGTCCCACGTACAACGCGTGCGAGATGAGGGCGTGGCCGATTGACACCTCGTCGAGGGAGGGAAGCGTCCTGAAGACCACGAGGTTGCACAGGTCGAGGTCATGGCCCGCATTGATTCCCAGGCCGAGCGCATGCGCCAGGTTGGCCGCTTCGACATACTGCGCGAAACTGCGAGCCGCGGCGTCTTCACCAGCCTTGAACGCCTGCGCGAACGGCTCGGTGTAGAGCTCGATGCGGGCGGCGCCG
>JANPCT010000058.1:0-3625 GCA_031431095.1 Acidobacteriota bacterium
CTGGCCAGCGCGCTGACCAGGAGCGGAAGCGCGATCGTCGCGTCGGCGTGCACGGTGACCTGCTCGGCATCCGTCGCGAGCTTGCCCCAGCTGCGCGCCTCCTCGAGGCTGGAGCCAGACGCGCCGCCGAAGTGCGGCACATCGGTGACGATTTGCAGCGCGTAGCGGTGGCCGCCGATGCGGTCGTCGAAGAACTCGGCCTGCACGCTCGCCTGGTTGATGAAATTCTTCGGCGTGCCGCCGCCAAGCACGATCGACGCAGTGCGCGGATGACGGATGACGACGTTCGCCGATTCGATGATGTCGCCGATGACATCGACCTGGCCGGCGGCCGGCACGCGGTGGCGCGCCTGCGACAGCCCCATGCCGATCGATGAATCGGCGATGGCCGGACAGAAGATCGGAAGGTTGGCCTTGTAGGCGGCGGTCAGAATCCCTTCCTGCCCGGTCTCTTTCCAGAGGTATTCGCCGAGGCGGTAGAGCAACTCGCGCGACGTGTGCGGCCGCGGTTCGAGCGTCAGCGCGAACTCGGCAATCCACTCGTCGTTATCGCAGAACTCGTCCTCGCGCGCGTAGGTGTCGTAGACGCGGTCGATGTGTTCCGCCTGCAGCGCCGCGTCGTCTTCCTGCGGCGAGCCGAGGTAATGCCGGCGTCCGCGCGTTTCGTGCAGGTCGTGATACAGGTTGGCGCCAGTCGAAACGAGGCAATCGACGTAGCGATGTTCGATCAGATAGGCGACGATCATCCGCAACCCGCCGGCGCTGAGCGCCCCTGCCATGCCAAGAAAAATCGTGCAGTCGGCGCCGAGCATCTTTTCCCAGATGCGGCGGGCGGTGGCGAGGTTGCGCCCCTGGAAGGAGATGCGCTCCATGCGCGCGAGCAAATCGTCCGCCGCGGCATCGGGCGTGACCACGAACGGCTCGACCGGGGCGCGGAGAAAACGGGACTTCGTCTTCATGCCGCGGACATTTTGACACATCCTTCGCGTCCGACGTGCCCCGCCTTCCGCGTCCTTCGATCGTCTTCCCCAGTCGCTCGAAAGAAAGAGGGTGTGAATTCCGCCTCAAGGCGGAACCTACAGAGCCCTGAGTGGGACTTCCTGTAGTTTCCGCCTTCAGGCGGAAGGTGCGAGAGCGCCACTTTTTCAGCACCCTGCTAGAACGCGTGACCGATGCGGCCAAACAGCGTGGCGCGATTGCGGCCCGCAACCGGATCACGTGTGGCCGCCACACCCGCGACGACCGTCAGCGGCAGGAAGTGGCCGAGCACCACATCCACCGACACCTCACCGCCAATCGAGGTCCGCAACTGTGACGCGCGAAACGTCCCGTCCCACGCGTGGCCGGCGTCGGCGAACGCCGCGGCGTGGACTGACCGGAAAAAGATCGGCCACGATCGCACTCCGCGCTGCACGCGTGCAACGGGCAGACGGAGATCGAGGTTCACAACCGCGGCACGCGCGCCGACGACGTCCTCCGGAGAGAAGCCGCGAAGCAAGCCGATGGCTTCGCGGCCGAAGGCGAATACGGGCGCACCTCCGCCCGCGCCGCCGGCCGAAAACCGCCGTCTGATCGATTTCGCGCCCCAGCCCTCAGCGGCGGCGATCCGGGCTGCGACGACGGTATGCGTGCGGCCGAGCCGGCGATATCCACGCGCATCCAGTACAACGGCGCCGCCGTTCCCATCCGACCCCAGCATCGTCCGGCTCGTTTCCGCACCCGCTTCGATGACGAATCCTTCCTCGACGCTGACGGAGTAGCCGAAGATGCGCCGGCTGTCGTGCAGCCATCCTCCCCGTACGGATCGCCGATCACGATCGATCCGCCCGGTGCACCCGCCCGCGACGCCGGCACGACAGACCAGTGTGTCGCGTTCGAGGTTCGTGCCCGCGATGAGCGTTTCCGTCGATCGAACGTGTCGGAAGGGCAGCAGCGCGCCGGCGAATAGCTCGCGGGAGCGAATCAGTCCCTCACGGACCGGATCGGTTTCGTCGGAGTAACTGGCGAAGAAGGTCGGGCGCCAGCGGTCGTACGCATATGCGGCGTGCCAGTCCGGCCGCGCGCGGGATTGCGTCCAGCCGGCGTCGATCGCGTAGGCATGACGGCCGAGCGCATCGACCATGCCGGTGGCCGCGCCGACGACGACTTCGTCGGCATCGACTTCGATAATCGGCGTCCAGAACGTCGGCACGAGCGTGCGCCACGGGCGGTACGGGCGGTCCTCGATCTTCCTGGACTCAACGAGCGCCTCGCGGCTCGCCGGGGCAGTATTGGCGATGGGGTGCTCGAGCGTCGCGCCGCCGGCGGTCCCGGCGCTGAGATCGACCGCCACCGAAAACAGATCGGAACCTGCGGGCGTGTATCCCACATAGATGAGAGTGCCATCGGGCGCGATCTCCGGAAACTGCGCCCCGCCCACGGCGTCAGTCAGCTGCCTAGCGGCCCCGGCGGCGAGGTCAATCGCATAGATGTTGAACGGTCCCTCGCCCGACGTCGCGGCGAACAGCACGCTCGCGCCGTCCGGCGTCCAGGAGGGCGTGACGAGCCGTTCTCCTGCGAGCAGGACCCGCACTCCACGAGTCTCCGCATCGATCAGCACCAGTTCATGGCGGCCGGCGCGCCGCCGCGCCGCCACGATCTGGCGCCCGTCCGGAGACCAGCGAGGGCCGGTGTAATCCGCTTCGGGATCGTCGACGAGGATTTGCGGCACGCCCGGCACGCTGGTGGAGAAGGGCAGCAGCGCCAGGGCGCGCCGGCCGCCCCCCTGCACCGTGCAGACGATGCGGGCCCCGTCCGGTGACAGATCCGGATCGGCCGCGCGGGCGTCGCGCGTCAAACGGTGGACCGTTCCGTCGGCCCTTTCTGCGGCGCGGACGGCGTAGAGATCCGAATACACGGCAGTGGAGCGCACCCGATCGACCTGGTCGAACACCACCCAGTCGCGGCGCACCGACGTGCGATTGCCCTGCACACGCCAGGCAACGCGCCGCGGAACTCCGCCGCCGGGAGGCAAGGACATCAGCGCCGGAAAACCATCCGCGTTCGCGATGCGATAGAACACGGCGCCGTCCGCGCCGAGCCGCGGCGCGGTGACCACGAATCCGTGGTGGGTCAGCCGCCGGGCTCGCGCATCCGTCTCGCCTGGGGTGGCGGCGCGATGCTCCCGGTCACCGCGGAAGTCGTTCCAGAGCTGGCGCTCGGTCCGACCGAAGACCGTCTTGAACGCGCCGCTGCCAAAGAACGGCACCCGGCCGGCGGTTCGGTCCGCGAGCTGCGCCAGCCGTTCCGGACCGTACGTGTCCGACAGAAATTGATGAAAGAGCGCGCCGTAGGCGTACGGAGCGGTCCCGCCGGGCCAATCGTCGAGCCCGCCTGCCGCGCGATCGATGGGTTCGAGACGGCCCGCCGCCGCGGCGACGTCGACAATGGCGCGGAAGTCGCCCGCGCGAACACGTCCTTCACCCGTCATCCGGCTCTCTTCAAATGTCGCCAATCCCTCGACCTGCCAGGTCGGCAGGAATCCATTGGGAAATGCGACCGGAACGCGGCCGAACACACGCCGCACTCCCTGCATCAGGCCGCGGGAACGATCGAGATGGAGGATGTGCGTGTACTCGTGCGTGAG
>JANPCT010000059.1:0-4394 GCA_031431095.1 Acidobacteriota bacterium
CCGTCGCTTGCCGCCGAGTTCCGCCTGTTCCGGATTGTTCATCAGTTGCGAGTAGACGTCGCGTGACACGTAGCGGCCGAACAGCCTGGCAACCTTTCTTTTTTCCTTCCCCTCGACGAAGTACTGGTACGCCGCGCCAAAGAACAGCGCGAGACCGCCGACCGTGAGGGGCTCCACCAGGTTCAGCCACGAGCCGGCGCGGAACGCGGCGACGCTGAACCAGGTGTAGCCGCCGAGGATCGCGAGCGACGCGAGCGACGACGTCGTGAACGGCAGGAAAGCCGCGAGCATGCCGATCGAGAGGGCCGTGATCAGCACCGACGCGACGCGCGACTGGTTCGAGGCGGGCTGGATGAAGCGGTTCGACAGGATGCTGTCGGCGACGCTGGCATGGAGCTGGATCCCCGGCATCGAGCCGTTTTCGTCGTTCGAGAGCGGCGTGCGGAAGACGTCGAGAAGGCCCGAGGCCGTAAGGCCCACGAACACCAGCTTGTCCCTGAACACCGCAGGATCGATCATCGGCTTCTGGCCGAGAAGGATTTGCTGTTCTGACGCGGCGAGGTGCCGGAACTCGTACGACGGATACGGGCGGCTCCAGCCGTTGGCATCCGTCTTCACGAGCGCCGGCGCGCGGTAGTTGATCAGCGCGGCCCACTGGTCCTCGCCGTCGACGGTTTTCCGCACCAGCGGCACGCGCCGGTCGCGAATGCGCAGGAAGGCACCCTCGACCGAAACGTCGGAGGGAGCGAAGCCTCCCGCCCGCAACGCGACCGCGGCGCCGAGCGAGGGCATCACCTTTCCTCCGCTCTCGATGAAGAGCGGCATCCGCCGCGCCGGCCCGTCGGCGTCAATCGTCAGGAAGTTGTGACCGAGGCCCGCGGCCGCGTCCACCAGGTTCTGAAACGGCGCGAGGACCAGCGGCCGTCTTGCCGCATGCTCCGCCGGGTAGCCGGAGCCGCGCCAGGTCGAGGCTCTGCTGTCCTTGTCGGTCCCGGCGAGACCTTCGTAGACGGCGTCCGCAAGAAGGATGGTGTTCCCCGACTTCTCCACCGCGCCGGCAAGATAGCTGTCGCTCTGGTAGCCGCTCCACGGATCGCCTTCGAAGATGTACTGCGCAACCTTGTCGCGCTCGCTGAATGCGAGGTCGAGCGCAACGACCCTGGCGGGCGCGCGTCGCAGGAAATCGACCACGAGCCCGATCGACAGGCGGGGCCACGGCCAATGGCCGAAGACTTCCGATGCTTCGCGGATGGACGCGTCGTTGATCTCGACGAGGACGATGTCCTTGCTGACAGAGGCGGGATCGGCCGCCAGCCGCATGCGCCAGTCGTACGTCGTCAGCTCGAACCGATCGAGGAGCTCAGTGGACTTGACGATGCCGAGGACGATCAGGGCGGCAAGAGCGCCCAGACCGAGCCCGGCAAGAAGCTTACGCGGCATTCAGCTGCTACAGCGGTCGGCGAGGAAGTTGGAGCGCTGCGCGGGCCCGTAATGAGCGCCTGGCGCCGGCACCGCCGCATCGACCCCCATGATAACGGAAGACGCCGGCGGCTACCGCAGCGATCGGAGCGGCCGGATCAACAGCGCCGAGAGCACGACGGCGACGGCGATGCTGGCGAGCAGCCACGCGTTCACACTTCTGTGGAGCACGCCGACGACGACGTAATCGATGGCGAGCTCGGTTTGATCGACGTCACGCCGCTGCGCGACGATGGCGACCTGAGAGCTCCGTGGCACGAGCGCGTTCGCCAGGTAGACACTGCGCTCGCGGGAGTGCGCGTTTCGAAAGAGCAGCCGGTGAGGGCCCGCGGACTGACGCGGGAGCGGCGCGGCCAACTGCAGCCGGATGGTGCCTTCGCCGCGTTTGACGGCGTCGATGCGGGGAACACTGGCGCCCTCCAGCTGCATGCGAAGCGGCGTCCCGTCGACGTCGAGCGTCAGCGCCGCAACCACCAGGCTCGCGTAGGTCTGCTGCTCTCCGGCCGACAGCTCGCCATCGCGATTGCGGTCGATGTCGTCGAGGATGGCGTCGGCGATCGCGATGCCCGGCGTCAGATCGAGTTCGATCTGCACGCGATCGGGATCGATGGCGATCCGCGCCGCCTGGAGGTACTCGTCTCGTCGATGCGCCGACACATCCACCGCGCCGGCGGCTGCGATCGTGACGCCCAGCACCCAGCCGGCGCGCCTACCTGCGCGTGAACTTCGCACCGTAGTCGTTTGTCGGATCGCGGTAGATCGTGTGGATGTGGTCCACTCCGCGTTGCGGCGCGTACTCGATCACGAGCGTTGGGCCCTGGATGCGGAAGTACGCGGCACTGCCGTTCGTCGTCGGACCGCTCCACGCGAAATAGGTGTCGGGCAGGCTGGCGCGGATTTCCGCCATCCGCGGCTCGGCGAACGCGTCGTTCTGGATCCCGGCCCATTCCCGCACGATGTCGAGCAGCATGGTCTGCTGCGGCGCGGAAAGTGCTGTCGCGCGAATCCCTTCGGGCTGGATGATGCGGCCATCCTGTCCCGGACCGAGCACGAGATCGGCGACGCGTGAGCCGAGCATCGCCTGAGTGCGCTGCGCCTCGTCCAGCGCGTTGATCAGCGCAAACGCCTTGTCGTTCTCGTTGCCGAGAGGACGAATGGTCCGGCCTTCGAAGGTGTAGCTTGCCGGCTGGGTGGCCGGCAGGCTCGGCGCCATGCTCGCCTGGCTTCCGGCCAGGGTTAAATTGATTGCGAGGTGATGACCACCGAACTGCAGCATCCACGGCGCGGTCACCGACGGGGTTCCCAGGAAGGCGAGGAAGTACTCGTCCTCGGCGAACTGGAGGTTGCCGCCGCGGCCGCCTCCCGGTGGGCCGCCTCCTCCCGGTGGTCCGCCTCCCGGTGGTCCGCCAGCGCGGCCTCCAGCCTGCCCTCTCCCGAGCACGCCGTCGGCGCGCATGATCTCCGTCACCTTGCGATATCCGTCTCGACTGAGCGCAGTGGAGAGCAGCGTGTTGACAGCGGCGCGCTGCGCGGGTGTCAGGTCCGCGAGGCGGATGCCGTCACGCTGGAAGATTCCCGATGGAAGGTTGGACCACTTGACCTTCTGCGGGCTGTCGTATGGAAACTGGACCTTGGCGCGACCGGCCTCGTCGAGCGTGGCCAGCAGCGCCTGCGCGGCCGCGACAATGCGGGCCGTCGCGTCGGAGGCAGCGGCAGGCCTCGCGGCGGGCGAGGTCCCGGCTCGCTGCGCGACGCCTGTCGCCGTGACGGTAACGAACACGCCGAGCGCGACGGTGACAACAAGCCGAACTGATGAACGCATGGGAGGATCCTAATCCCAATTGGTCCTGGCGCCTGATCGCGGCGCCTGCTTGCAGAGCGTTCAACCCGCGCTTAGAATCGCGGCGGGGTCCGGCATCCCCTGAGGAGAAATCGAAATGGAACGCAAGACCGCTCATGACTTCGACCAGGAACTCCTGGTTCTGTTCGACGCCTACGTCCACGGCGCGCTCGACCGCCGTGGCTTTCTCGAAAAAGCCGCCAAGTACGCCGTCGGCGGCGTCACCGCCGCGGTACTGCTCGATCAGCTGAGCCCGAAGTTCCTCGCGGCGCAGGTGGTCAAGCCGGAGGACGCGCGCATCAAGGTGCAGCATGTCGAATACGACTCGCCGAAAGGTTACGGCAAGATGCGCGGCTATCTGGCGCAGCCGGCCAAGGCTGCCGGCAAGCTGCCCGCCGTCCTGGTCATCCACGAGAACCGTGGCCTGAACCCGCATATCGAGGACATCGCCCGCCGGCTCGCGCTCGACAACTTCGTCGCGTTCGCGCCCGATGCGCTCTTCCCGCTGGGAGGCTACCCAGGGGATGAAGACAAGGCCCGTGAGCTCTTCGGGAAGCTCGATCAGGTGAAGACGCGTGAAGACTTCGTAACCGCGACCGAGTGGCTCAAGGCACGGCCCGAAACCAACGGCAAGGTCGGCGCGGTGGGATTCTGCTACGGCGGCGGCATGGTCAACTTCCTGGCGACCCGCGTCCCGGACCTGGCCGCAGGCGTCGCGTTTTACGGCAGCGCGCCGAACCTGGAGGACGTGTCCAAAATCAAGGCTCCGCTCTTGATCCAGTCCGCAGAAGTCGACGAGCGCATCAACGCCGGCTGGCCGGCATATGAGATGGCGCTCAAGGCGGCGAACGTGAAGTACGAGCGGCAGGTCTATCCGGGCACGCAGCACGGCTTCAACAACGACACGACACCACGGTTTGACGCCGCCGCCGCCAAGCTCGCGTGGGAACGAACGGTCGCGCATTTCAACGCGCGCCTCCGCTAGGCGCGCGCGGCGATCGAGGAGCGGATGGCGACGACGAATCCGCCGCCGACGACGACGAAGTACTTGCGCAAGTGTGGAGTCCGTTGCCCG
>JANPCT010000060.1:0-6276 GCA_031431095.1 Acidobacteriota bacterium
CGCGGCGATGGGCGTGGTCTCGATGCCGAAGTACTGGATCGGAAACACCCACTTCAGCTTGAGGGACCCGACGTTGGCGCGAGTGATCTGCCCCAGTGGACTATAGCGATTCGCGGAGTCGTCGCCGTTGTAGGTGAGCCAGTCGCCAGGCTGCGGCGGCCCCCAGTTCACGGTGCGCAGAGGCTCGGCTGCCGGCCTCGTAATGGTTTCCACGTTCAGGCGCAGGACGTGCCGCGCGAGCCCCAGTCGATCAGCCGCGGTCAGGTCGACAAACGGGGGCATGCCTGCCGCGGCATTGCCTCGCTCGATATAGGCGGCCAACTGCTCGGCCGACTGCTCCGCCACGCGCGGGTTCATGCCGAGCGCCGGTCCCTTGGCCGTTCCCCGACCCTGTTCTCCGTGGCACCCCAGACACTGCTGGTCGAACAACTCTCGGGGCTGCAGCGGCCCGGCCGGCCTGGTCGGCGCTTGACCGGGTAATTGTGCAGGGATTGCACGCGGTGCCCTCCCGAGCCCGAACACCAACAGAGTGACCGTGAGCGACGCGTGC
This sequence comes from Acidobacteriota bacterium, assembly GCA_031431095.1. GTDB lineage: Bacteria > Acidobacteriota > Vicinamibacteria > Vicinamibacterales > 2-12-FULL-66-21 > JAICSD01. The sequence continues at coordinate 551 of JANPCT010000060.1, forward strand.
GCAATCCGCAGGGACATTCGGTGTTCTCCTGCGGCGCAGTCTACCCGAGTGCAAGCGCCGCCGCGTTCAAACGATCCTCGACGCTACAGGACGATGATCCCTTCGAGCGTCACGACGCTGTGGGAACACTATGACCGGTGGTGGGCCTCGCGTATCGACGCCTTCGACGAGGGCTCGTCGCTCAACGACGGCTGGAACCCGCCGGTCATCAATCTCTCGCGGACCTCGCCGGCGTCGCTCCCGAAGGGCCGGGCTGGGGCTCCCGGCCCAGACGGCGCGTTATCTCCGGATCGCCCAGACGGGGACGGATCCGAAGTACTACTGGTCGATTTACGAACTGGACGTGTACCGGTAGGGATCCGGGCTCGCGCCGTTCATGTTCTTCTCGGGCGGGAGGAGCAGGGGAAACGGCGCGGACGCCGGTGGCCAGATTCGCGTTCTCGACCGGCCCGCCTCTATAATCGGGCTCTCACCAGCCGCAGAGGAGGGGGACGTGACGCGTGACGATATCGAGAGGCGGCTCGCGGAACATCAGGCCGGGTTCGTCGCGCGCGACCCGCTCGCCCTGGCGGAAGGCCATGCCCCTGATGGGACATTCGAGAGCCCGGCGGCCGGGCTGGTGCACGGGCGTGCAGCCATTGAGACGGTCTATCGCTACTGGTACAGAGCGTTTCCGGATTTCATGTTGACGTGGCAGGGCGCCATCATCGATCCTCCACGCGCAGCAGTCTTCTGGAGCTTCGAGGGCACGGTGGTGGGGCCGTTCTTCGGCGAGGTCCGGCCCGGGACGCACGTGAGCATGGTGGGCGCGGCCGAGTTCACGTTCGGCGATGCGGGCATCATCTCCGTCCGCCACGTGTTCGATTTCTCCGCGGCGCTCGTCAGCGCCGGCGTGCTCAAGATCAAGCCGGCCAACTGAACCCGACACCGACCACGGATCCGCGATGAGGTTGCGATTTTTCCCGGAATCGCTCCGCAAGTCGAAGAGCTGCTGATACCCCTACTCGGGCCAGTCGATGTACTTCCAGTCGCGGCGAATCACACCCTCTGGCGCGACATGACGGCCAGGCAATACGCCGGGCAATGGTTCCAGGTCGACAGGCGGCAGGCGCAGACCTTTCGCAAGGTCGTGCTCGACAACACCCGGGCCCTCTGGGATTCACCGAAGGAATACGAGGTCTCCGTCTCGAAGGACGGCGTGACCTGGAGCGCGCCGGTGGCGAAGGGCGTCGGCCAATTGGGAACCACGACGATCGCGTTCCCGGCCCAGACGGCGCGTTATCTCCGAGTCGCCCAGACGGGAACGGATCCGAAGTACTACTGGTCGATTGACGAACTGGACGTGTACCGGTAGGGATCAATCCCCTCCCCTTTGACCGCGCTCGCCAGAAGCCGCTCTCGTCCCCGCGACCGGCGGCAGCGCGACCGGCTGGCGGGTGGTTGGGTCGATCGGCATCTGCGCACCGGCGTCCGAGAGCGCGCTGCGCAGCAGCCGGGAGAGCCGCGCCGCGACGGCGACACTCGTCTCCGCCAGATTCGTGGTCTCGCCGATGTCCGCCTTCAGATCGTAGAGCTCGTAACGCCGGCCGGCATAAAAGAAGATCAGCTTCCACGGCCCCGAGCGAATCGCGCTGAACGGCTCGATACCCGGTCCCGCCGTGCCCCAGAAATGCGGGTAGTGCCAGACGAGCGGGCGATCGGCGGGAAGTGTCGCGCGTCCGCCGAGCGCCGGCACGAGATCGCGGCCGACGGTGCCCCGCGTGTAACTCGCCGCGTTGGGCACGCGCGCGACATCGAGCAGTGTGGGAAACAGATCGTCGGTGATCGTCGGGGCCCGGTTCGACGATCCCGGCCGCGTGTGGCCCGGCCACGCGATGCCGAGCGGGACGCGGATGCCGCCCTCTTACGCCGCGCCTTTGCCGCGGCGCAGCGGCGCGTTCTGGGTGTGAGGATCGCCGGCCCGGCTGTGCGCGGCCAGTCCGCCGTTGTCGGATCCAAAGATGATGATCGTGTTCTCCAGGACGCCGAGCCGCCGGAGATTCTCGACCACGTCGCCCAGGCTCTTGTCCACGCCCTCGATGAGCGACGCGTACGCGGCCTCCCGCGGAGGAAGACCGGCCTCGCGATACCGCGCGACGAATCGTTCGTCGGTTTCGATGGGCGTGTGCACCGCGTACTGGGCGAAATGGAGAAAGAACGGATGGCCGCGGCCGACCGCCTCGTCAACCGCGCGGTTGGCTTCGATCGTCAGCGCCTCTGTCAGGAACGTGTCGGTACCGTGGTACGCGTCGAGGCCAGGCACGTCGCGGAATTCCTCTCCCGGTTTTCCAGAGCTGTAGTTCTTGCGTCCGAGGTAGCTGCCCGGCTGGCCGGCCGCGCTGCCGCCGATGTTGACGTCGAATCCGAGCGCGTGCGGGTCGGCACCCGGCGTGCCGACGGCGCCCCAGTGCGCCTTGCCCGCATGAATCGTGCGATATCCAGCCTCGCGCAGGATTTTCGGAAGCAGCGGCCCGCTGAACGCATGCGGCGTGCGCGGATCCGGGCTCGCGCCGTTCATGTTCCACTCGGGTGGGAGGAGCAGGGGAAACGGCGCCGACGTGTCCTGGTCGCGGCGCTGGGTCCAGTTGGTGACGTGCGTGCTCGCGGGCGAACGGCCGGTCAGGAGCGCCACCCGCGTGGGCGTGCACACCGGCGCCGCGGCATACGCGTCAGTGAAGGTCATGCCCCGGGCGGCGAGCCGCACGAGATTCGGCGTTCGGTATCGACGGTTGAACGCGGTCGTCTCCGCATGAAGCGGAAGCTGGATGTCCTGCCATCCGAGATCGTCGACGAGGAACACGACGATGTTGGGCGCACGGGTGGTGGGCGCCTGAAAAACCGCCGCGGCGCCGGAGGGGGCGGCGGCTAGGGTGGCGGCGACGGTGACGGCTCCAAAAAATGAACGCATTGATACCACGATCCCGCGTGCCTTGCACCGCTGCGTCCGATCATCAAGAAGCGCCGCAAGACCACGGGCGCCGAGAGATGTCGAAAAGATGTCGCCTGAAACGGACGATCGTCGTTGGGTGTCGCGCAGAAATCCAATCTCCGTTCTTCAGCAGGTGGAGTCGCAACGCCATGCGCCTCCTTATTTGATCTTCAAGTACCGATCCGGGACACTACCCCCCCAGCTCTCCAGCTGCCGCGCCCAATCGCCGAGGTTGCCCTTCGTGACTCGTACCACCTCCATCGGCGGGATGATCGTCGGCACGTCCTGTTTGAGGAGCACCTTGTCCACGATGCGCTGGACCGAGACGTAGCCCCAGTTGTACGTCGGCAGGGCGAGCAGCACCGGGGCGAGTCCGTTCTCGACGAAGGCAAGTTGCGCAGGCAGCGCATTGACGGCGACGACCGTGATCTTCTGTGGATCGAGTTGGGTTATCAGCCGTGGCGTGAAGAGCGCCCACCCCCCGATCATCGCCCACCCCTGGATTTGCGGGTTGGCCGTTTGCGCGCGGAGCACCTCTTCGGCCGCGTCCCGTGCGGTTTCCTTGTGGTTGAAGATACCGACGATCTTGATGCCCGGATTCAGCGCGGCTTCCTTCTTGACGCCGGCCACGCGCTTGCGCAGATTCGGCGCGTCCGCGTTTCCCCCCAGAATCGCCACGGACCCCTTCTTGCGAATCAGTGTGGCGAGCTCGCGCATCACCGTCCGCCCGAGCTGCTCATCGTCCACACCGTAGAACGCGAAGCGCTTCGACTCGGCCGCGTCGCTGTCGAAAGTCATCACCGGCACGCCCCGATCGACGGCGTCGTTGATCGCCCCGGTCACTTTGTCAGCATCGGAACAGGAAATGAGGATGGCGCTCGCGCGGTCCTTGACGGCCTGTGCGACGGCCAGCGCCTGGACCTGTGCGTCTTCGTGATCCGGCGTCATCCAGACGATCTGGATGGGCACGCCGTGCTTCTCCGCGAGCTCCTTCGCGGCGGCGTTGGCGCCCTTGCGTGCCGATACGAAGATCGGGTTGGTCGCGCTCTTCGCGATCATCGCAATCGTCAGGCCCGGGGCGCGCGCTGGCACGGAGGTCGTCGCCGGCGCGCTCGGCCGCTCGCCACGGCAGCCGCCCAGCCAGACCGCCATCAGCATCACGATCATCGCCATCGTCACTCTGGTCTTCATGTTTGCCTCCCGTGAACAGCGGTTCCCGCTGTTATAGCCCTCTTCGGTCCGTCTGGCCGAGATATTGTGCGGCTCCGCGTTGGTGCGTCTCACCCGTGGGTCGGCAGCCTTCACTGGGAATGGCTGACGCCGCGAGAGGGCGGACAAAGTGCGGTGGTTGGCGCCGTTCGGAACGTCAGGTGTCTCCGGCCGATTATCGCCAGATAAACGGGCATCCCCAAGCGAAAATGCCTGCGGGGGACGGCACCAACTATGGACGAACCCGGCCCGGGAATCAGGACACGCGTGTATGCTGGCCCGCACATGCCACGCCGACGCGCGCGCCGTATTGCGATCGCCGCCGCGCTGCTCCTGCTGGCGTTCACCCGCCCCTGGGCGCCAGGCACGTTCGCGGTATCGCCGCCCGCGCCCGCCCCGATGAACGTGGTCCTGTTCATCATCGACGACGTCCGGTGGGATGCGATTGGCGCGGCCGGTAACCCCGTGGTGCGCACGCCACGCATTGACCAGCTCGCCGCCGACGGCGTGCGGTTTCGCCAGGCGCGCGTCACCACCTCCATCTGCATGGTCAGCCGGACGACGCTGCTGACGGGCCAGTACATGTCGAGGCACGGCATCACCGAGTTCGGCAAAGCCCTGACTCCCGAAGCCTTCGCGCAGACGTTTCCAGGGACGCTCCGTCGAGCCGGGTACTGGACAGGACACGTCGGCAAGTACGACGTCGGGCCACCGCGGCCGCAGGACTACGACTTCCTGCGCGCGTATCACGGGAGGCATTGGATCCAGGAGGCCGATGGGACACGCGTACATGTCACCGAGAAGAACGCGCGCGATTCGCTCGAGTTCCTCCGCGCGCGGCCGAAGGATCGGCCCTTCGTACTGTCGGTGGGGTACTTTGCCGCGCACGCGGAGGACGACGCCAAGGAGCAATATCTGCCGCAGGACTGGAGCGCGAAGCCCTACGCCGGCGTGACGATTCCGCCGCCGCTCCACGGCGATCCCAAGTATCAGCAGGCGCTTCCTCCCTTCCTCTCGGACGAGAGGAACGAAGGACGCGTGCGGTATCACTGGCGGTTCGATACGCCAGACAGCTACCAGGCGTACATGACGCGGTACTATCGCCTCATCACCGAAGTGGACGACGCCATCGGGCGCCTGGTGGACGAGCTCAAGGCCCAAGGCGTGTACGAGAACACGCTCATCGTCTTCATTGGTGACAACGGCTACTTCCAGGCGGACCGCGGTCTCGCCGACAAGTGGTATCCCTACGAAGAGTCTGATCGCGTTCCGCTGGTCGTCCGCGACCCGCGCCTCCCTGCCGGGCGGCGGGGCATGACGCGCGACGAGTTCGCGCTCAATCTGGACGTGGCCCCGACGATCGTCAGCGCCGCGGGTCTCCCGATCCCTGCAGGCATGCAGGGCCAGAATCTGGCGCCGCTGTATCTACAGGCGAAGGCCCCGGCCTGGCGCGATGAGTTCTTCTACGAGCACCCGACCGTTACACGCAAGGAGCGTATTCCGTCCTCCCAGGGTGTGATTCGCCGCGACTGGAAGTACATCGACTGGC
>JANPCT010000061.1:0-2717 GCA_031431095.1 Acidobacteriota bacterium
TGCATGGCGCGCTCATTCGCGCGCGAGGCGCGCAGTTGCGCGATATTGGCGCGGGTTTGTCACGCCGCTTCCGCGCGGCGCAGGCCGGCACGGTCCGCGCCGGCCTGACGCTCGAGGACGGCACGCTGGTGGTGACTGATAACTATCTCAAGGTGAGAATCGCGCCGGGCACGCCGCGCAACCTGCGCGTGCGCGTCAAAATCGGCGACGAAGGGAGTCGTGCGGTACTGATGCGGTCCTGACCACGAAGATCCCGCGGCGCGCGAGCGTGCATCTCCGCGCCGCCGCCTCCCGCTGCTTCAGATCGGCATGAGAGTCGCGAGCCGCTGGCCTGGAGACTTCTGTCGCGTCGATTCGGTGATCAACTGGCCACACGCCGCGCGAATGTCGCGGCCGCGCGACTTGCGCACCGATACGGTCAATCCGCGCTCCGCCACGATCTGCGCGAACCGGTTCACGCGCGCGTCCGACGGACGTTCGTAGGGAATGCCCGCGGCTTCGTTGAGCGGCAGCAGGTTCACCTTCGCCTTGATGCCGTTCAGCAGCCGCACCAGGCGCCGCGCGTCGTCATCGGTATCGTTCACGTCCTTCAACAGGACGTATTCGAACGTGATCCGGTCGCGCCGCTTCACCGGGAAGCGCCGGCACGCGTCGAGCAGCTCGCGCAGTCCGTACTTGCGGTTGATCGGCACCAGCAGGTCGCGCTGCTCTTCGGTCGTGGCGTGCAGGGAGACGGCGAGGTTCGGCATCAGCGGTTCCGTCGCAAGCTTCTCGAGGGCCGGGAGCACTCCGACCGTCGACAGCGTCACGCGGCGCGGATTGACCGACAGCCCATGCTCGTCGGCGAGGATCCGCAGCGCCTTCATCACCGCGTCGTAGTTGTGCAGCGGCTCACCCATCCCCATGAGGACGATGTTGAAGCGGGCGTGGAGCATGGCGAGCTCGCGGACGAGCACGCGGACCTGGCCGGCGATCTCGCCGGCGGTCAGATTGCGGATGATCCCCATCCTGCCGGTCAGGCAGAAGCCGCACTTCATCGCGCACCCGACCTGGGTGGAAAGGCAGAAGGTGTTCGCCGGCGTATCGGGTATGAACACCGATTCGATCAGCTGCCCATCATCAAGCCGGAGCAGGAACTTCGTCGTGCCGTCCGTTGAGGTTTCCTTGCGCACCAGTTCGGGGGTGGAGACGCGGAACTCGCCGGACAGGCTGGAGCGAAGATCTCGTCCGAGGTCGGTCATGCTGGCGAAATCGGTCACGCCGCGCTTGTGGACCCATTGAAAGAGCTGCCGGCCGTGAAATCGCGGGTGGCCCATCGACTCGAGGGCCTGCTCGAGCTCGGAGAGCTCCATCTCGGCGAGATCGTGTCGTGTGGCGGCAGGCATCGTCGTCATGGCAGTGCACTCCGAGAATTTTTAATTGTACTCCCGGCGTCCAGCACGGCTTTTCGGCACCGCGGCGGTTGCGCGACAGCGTTGCCGCGTGATACCATCCTTTTTGTCGTCGATCCCGATAATTCCTTCCAATACAAGCAGTTACGGCTCAGAAGCGCGCATGGTCACACGCGAGGTCCTCGATAGCGGTCTCCGCCTCATTACCGAGTCGATGCCGCACGTCCGTTCGGTGAGTCTCGGCGTCTGGCTGACGCGCGGGTCACGGCACGAGTCCGAGGACCGCAGCGGCATTGCGCACTTCGTCGAGCACATGCTGTTCAAGGGCACGGCCACGCGCTCGGCCGAAGACATCGCGCAGGCGATCGACTCGATCGGCGGGCAGCTCGATGCCTTCACGGCGAAGGAGTACGCGAGCTATTACATCAAGGTGCTCGACGAGCACCTGCCGACCGCCGTCGACTTGCTGTCCGACATCGTGATGAACCCCAATTTCGACGCGGAAGACCTCGACAAGGAAAAGAAGGTCATCCTCGAAGAAATCAAGATGGTGGAGGACACGCCCGACGACCTGGTGCACGAGCTCTTCACGCAGCACTTCTGGGAGGGGCACGCGCTTGGCCGCCCGATTCTCGGGTCCAAAGAGACGGTGGAGTCCTTCAACCCCGTCGTCTTGAGGCAGTATTTCGGCACGTCCTACGTCGCCTCCAACCTGATCGTCTCCGCTGCGGGCAACATCGAGCACGCGCGGGTACGTGACCTGATCGAGTCGGCCTTTGCCAGGCTGCCCTCGGCACGCGCCGGCTTCGACGACACGATGCCGCAGGTGCTGCCGCAGGTCACGCTGCGGGCCAAGGAGCTCGAGCAGAGCCACGTGTGCCTGGGCACGAACAGTTACGCGCAGAATCATCCCGACCGCTACGTGAGTTACATCATGAACACGATTCTGGGTGGTTCGATGAGCTCGCGGTTGTTCCAGAACGTGCGTGAGAAGCGCGGGCTGGCATACGCGGTGTTCAGCGGTCTCAGCGCCTACCGCGACGCCGGCAACCTGACGATCTATGCCGGCTGCGCGAACGAGGCGGTGCCGGAGGTGGTGGACGTCTGCGTCGAAGAATTGCGCGGCATGAAGGCGGCGCCGGTCGCCGACGCGGAGCTGCGTCGCGCGAAGGATCACCTCAAGGGCAGCTTGATGCTGTCGCTCGAGAATACCGCCAGCCGCATGTCGCATCTGGCGCGGCAGGAGATCTACTTCGAACGGCATTTCGGACTCGATGAAACGCTGGCGGGCGTCGAGCGCGTGACGGCCGCCGACGTGACGCGGGT
>JANPCT010000062.1:0-1711 GCA_031431095.1 Acidobacteriota bacterium
CACCTGCAGGTTCTTGCCGACGGACTGCGCTTAGACGGTCAGCGGTGGCGCGGTCCCCGTCGCGACCCCGCTGGCGGGGTTGCTCGGCTGGCTGAAGCCCGGGGGCGCGATGAGCGTAACGGTGGTCACGCCTCCATTCAAGGGATCGAAGACGGCGCTCAGTCCGCCGGTCGCGGTGAAGTCAAAGGTGAGAGGACTGTTGTTGATGGTCGCGACACTCGCATCCGAGCTCGTGACGGCGACACTCGCGGTGATCCCGGGCCGGAGCTGCTGACAGATGTTGTAGCAGAGGAAGAAGGCCCACGGCGGGACGTTCAGTGTGCCCGGCTCCAGGCGAACCGGGTGGACCGCAAGCAGCGTGTTGCTCGAGAAGGAGGTCGTCGTAAAGTCCTGCGTCTCGCCTGGTGATGTCGCAATTGTCATGAATGCGAAGCCGGACGGCGCCAGCGTGACGCTGAACGGATCGCCCACGAAGCCTGGCGCGGCCACCGTCAGTGCGACCGTGCCGGCCGAGTCGAGCCCCTGGACATAAATCGTCGGTACTGTCGTGGAGCCCGCAGGAACGGTCACCGTCACGGCGGCCGTCCCCGGCAGACTCGACGAGTTCGACAGCAGCACCTTGGACGGGTCGGCGCTCGTGACCGTGATGTCGAGATTGCCGGCGGGTGCCGGCTCGCCGAGCACGCCGGTCAGGGGCGTCTGCAGGTCCTTGCCGACCACGGATGTGGCCGCCCCGGTCACGCCGTGGAACGCGACGTACGAGTTCGTCACTGTCGCCTGGATCGACTGGAAGTTGCTGGGCGTTTCGAAGCCCGCCACCCCCTGCAGTGAAACGGCCACCACCCCGGGGGCAACGCCGTCGAACCCGGTTGACTTCACTCCGTCGTTGCCGACGAAGCTCAGTGGACCCACGGTGATCGTTCCGACAGCCTGGCCGGCGCTGATCACCGGAACATCTGCCGTGAACCCGGCCCGCAGGTTCTGACACGACGAGCAGGACTGGTCCTGGATGAAGTTGTGGAAGACGGGATCGACGCGGACGGGCCGCACCTCTAGAGCGGTGGGGACGGCCGTCGGCGACGTCGTGAAGTCCGACGTCAGGATCACGAATCCCGCGGGCCACAGCGTCACCTGCGAGGTGCCTGTCAGGTAACCAGGCGCGCTGGCGGTGAGCTGGACGACCCCGTTATCGCTCAGCGCCTGCACGTAGACGTTCGGAATGGTCGTCGAACCCGCAGGCACGACAATCGTGATGCTGCTCGCGCCCACCGTCGTCGCCGACGAAGACAGCAGCACTTTGTCCGGATCGGCGCTGGTGATCGTCAGCGCCAGGTTGCCCGCGGGCGCTGCCGCGCCGAGCGTGCCGCTCAGCGGGGCCTGCAGGTTCTTGCCGAGAGTGAGCGCGGCGACGTTCAGACTCGGCGGCGGCACCGCAACCGTGACCTCGATCGTCTGGCTGTTGCTCGGCGTCGCAAACGGCGGCGGCGTCACGAGCGCCACCGTCGTGGTGCCGACGGCCTGCGGATCGAACTGCACGACGAGGTCGTTGACCGCGGCGGTGAAATGCGCCGTGCCGACGATCGAACCAACCGTGTTGTCGGAACTGGTCACCCCTACGGTCACGTCGATCCCCGGCCGCACGGGTTGGCAGGACGAGCACGACGGGTCGGGCACGTAGTTCAGGAAGTCCGGATCGAGCCGGACGGAGCGG
>JANPCT010000063.1:0-14159 GCA_031431095.1 Acidobacteriota bacterium
CGGCGCGCGCGCGCGCGCGCGCGTCGAGCAGCGGCCCCGCGAACAGCAGCATGGTGCAGGCGAAGATCGTCACCGCGATCGCGACGACGCCGCGGCGGAGCCCCAGCCGCGCCGCCGCGAGATCCGACGTCGAAACCGAGGCATCGAGGAGCGGCCGTCAATCCGTCGTCCTGATCCCGAAGCTGTTCGGCTGACTCGGCGTCCCCTCGCGATGCAGCCGCAGCGCAACGGCGGCTCGTGCCGTCGGCATCACGTATTTGCTTGCGCCTGGCAGCAGCGCCGAACCGGGCGCCGCCGTCAACACGTGCTCGACCGCTACCGCGCCGAGCCGCGCATGATCGGGCGACGAGGCCGCGAGTGGCTGCAGGTAGAACAGCCGCAAGCCGAGCGGAGAGGGCGCGACGAAAACCGACGCCGGCGCGTGCGTGCGCTCCGGCGGCAGGTCGGACGCGCGGCCGGCCCAGGCGCGAGGTGTGCCGTTGGCGTCGTAGATCGTGACGGCGAGAACGGTTGGAGCGGCCGACACCTGACGGCGGGCGTCGGCGGCCGCCGCGAAGAGCGCCCGGTCTGCCTCCTCCGTCGCCGGGTCTGCCGCAATCGCCCGGGAGGCGCGGGGATCGGCAGCCACCGCCAAGCCGATCCGTTGAACGTCGGCGGTCATGGCGGCGAACGAGATGCGAACCTCGTGCTCGACGCGGGCCGCGGCTCCGCTGTCACTCGTGCCGAGGCGGAAGATCTCGATCGCGGCGCCCGCGAGCACCACCAGGGCGGCCAGCGCGCAACCGCCGGCGAACACCCGCGTCACGCTGACCCGCCGTTCGCGCGTCAGCGCCGTTCCAATCGCCGTCTCGACCACCCTGATCGGAGGATACACGATGTATAGTGGTGTGTTTGGCCATGCCGCATATCCCCGGGCTGAAGGCCGCCCTCAAGCGCGGCGCACTCATCGCCGCCGCGAACTGGCCACTCGTCATCATCGGCTTCGTCGCGGACTCCAGCGTCAAGCTGCTGCTGGCGGTGCCGATCGTCGGCGGTGCATTTCTCGTCGCCCTCCTTCTCGATGCGCCTCTCGGCGACCTGCTCCGCGGCGACCTCCGCGACGTCGTCACGTCGATTGTGGCGGCGCTGGTGGCGAGCCCGACCGCGCTCGTCGCCTTCGTGGCGTCGACGACGGTGGTCTTCGTCGCGGGGTCGATGCTCCAGTTCATCGTCAAAGGGGGAACGGTCGCACTGCTCGCGCAGTCGGAGCGTGTCGCCGGGCCGATCGAACGGCCGCCGCTCCGCCTCGAGCACCTGCGCCGCGCGCATGTCGTCACGATCGATGCATTCGTGGCGAGCTGCACGCGCCTCTGGCGTCGCTACGTGCGGATCGGCATCGGGCTGCTGCTGGCCTACGCCGTGACCGCCGCGCTCTACCTGGCCTTCATTTTCGGCGGCTACTCGCTGGCCGACAACTCGGCAATCCTGCTCGGCTGGACGGTCGCCGCGGCGGCCGCGTCGAGCGTGCTGATCGTATGGCTCGCGCTGTTGAACTTCTTCTACCTGATGACGCAGATGGTCGTCGCCATCGAGGACGTCAGCGTCCGTCGCGGCGTACGACTGGCGCTGACGTTCATCTGGGGGCACCTGCGTGAAGTCGCGGCCGTCTTCGGGGTCGTACTGTTGATCGCGGTCATGACCACCGCCGCGTCGATTCTGGCGACCGCGGGGCTCGGCCTGATTGCCTTCGTGCCCCTCGTCGGACTCGCGGTGCTGCCGCTACAGCTCGCGGCGTGGCTCGTTCGCGGCGTGGTGTTCGAGTACCTCGCGCTCGCGGCGCTTGGCGCCTATCTTTCGCACTACCGGTGGTATCACGCCGCCGCGCCGCCCGGCGACGTGCCCGATATCCGTCTCGCATGATGACCAATCACGCTCGGTTTTTCTCGAGCGCCGCGTCGGGCATGAAGGAGTCGGCGATTCGCCGCATGGGCGCCGTGCTCGCGTCCGCTCAGGACATCATTTCGTTCGCGCCGGGCTATCCCTCGCCCGACACCTTTCCGTGGGAAGAACTGCGCGAGATCGCGGCCGACCTGCTGGGCGGGCGTGAACAGGGCGTCCTGCAATACGGGCCGACCCGCGGCTATCGTCCGCTCCTCGAGACGATCGCGACGATGATGGCGCAGCGAGGGGCGCCGGCGCGCCTCGAAGATCTGCTGGTCACGACGGGATCGCAGCAGGGACTGGATCTGGTCGCGCGCGTCCTGGTCGATCCGGGCGACGTCATCCTGGTCGAGTTGCCGACCTACGTCGGCGCCATTTCCGCGTTCCGCAATCTGCAGGCCGACCTGGTCGGCGTGCCCCAGGAGGCGGACGGCATCGATCTCGAGGCGCTCGACGCCACCTGCGTCCGGGTCCGCAGCGAAGGGCGCCGCGTCAAGTTCCTCTACGTCGTCCCCAACTTCCAGAACCCGACCGGATTGCTCATCGGTCTCCAGAAGCGACAGCGGCTGCTCGACTGGGCGGAGCGACGCGATGTGCTGATCGTCGAGGACGATCCCTATCGTGAGCTGTACTTCGAGGACTCGGCGAGCGAGGCGGACGTGCGCCCGATCAAGGCCGCTGATCGCAGCGGTCGCGTCATTTATCTGAGCAGCTTCTCGAAGACGCTGGCGCCCGGGTTCCGCGTCGCCTGGATCGCCGCGCCACCAGCACTGTCGGCGAAGTTGGAAATGGCGAAACAAGCCGGCGACCTGCTGACGGGTTCGCTCGATCAGCGCGTCATCTACGAAGCATGCCGCCGCGGTGTGCTCGATCGGCAACTGCCCATGCTGCGCGCGCACTATGGGCACAAGCGGGACGTGATGGAGGCGGCGCTTCGCCGGGAACTCGGCAATGCCGCGAGCTGGCCAAAGCCGGCGGGGGGATTTTTCCTCTGGCTGACGCTGGCGAGCGGCATCGACGCCGAGCTCATGATCCCGCGCGCCGTCGAGCGGGGTGTCATCTACGTCGCGGGAGAGGCGTTCTACGTGAATGGCGAGGGACAGAACACGTTGCGCCTGTCCTTTTCCGCTCCGACGCCCGAGCGGATTGATGCCGGCGTGGCCCGGCTCGCGCTTACGCTCCGCGCCGAATCGGCAGCAGCGGCGACAACGGCCGCATCTGCAGGCCGGGCAACGACGTAAGCGGCTCGAGCGGCGGGTCGCGCAGCACGAGCGGCCAGTCCGTCGCGGCTGCCGGCCAGAGCGGCGGATCCGAAAGAATCAGCGCGCCGAGCACGCGTCCGATCGACTGCAGCTCCGGATCGGTCAGGAACGGCAGCCCCGGCAAGGTGTCCAGCGTCGAGAACGGCACAATCGCCGCCTCACCGGCGGGCGCGATGAACGTGAGCTGCCATTCATTCGACAACCCGCCGGTGACCGCAAACACCTCGACGCCTGCCGGCGTCTCGCGGATGTGCGGCGGGATGTCGCGGGGAATCTCTCCTGGCAGCGCGATCGTTCCGCTCGGCCGCCCGTCCGCGTCGTACAACATGACCAGGTCCGGCGCGACCACCGGGACGAACACGATATGGCCGAACAGCGCGACGCCCGAGAGCGGCCGGCGGCGCACCGCGCTCGTCCATCGCTGGTTGCCGTTGGACCGATCGAGCGCATAGACGACGTTGTCCAATGCGGTGAAGTAGACGCGCTCGTCGTCGATTGCGATTTGCCCGCCCGGAATGGAGCCAACGCGCCTCGGCCACCGGACTTTGCCGGAGCTTCCATCCAGGCAGTAGAACTGCTTGTCGCCGCCGCCGGCATACACCCGTCCTGCACTCGCCGCGAGGCTGTTGACGCCACCCGGCAGGTATTGCTCCCACACCATCGCGCCGGTGGCCAGCGTCAGCGCGAGCATGCGGCCGTCTTCGGCGCCGGTGTAGACGCGGCCGGCATCGATCGCAGGCGCGAGCCGGACGCCGCCTGCCAGATGCCGCCACGCCACCCGGCCATCGCTGGTGCTGATCGCCAGCACTTCCGTGTCAGTAGTGGCGATGAGCCACGCCCCTGCGGTCACGAGCGGAGCCGCGGTCTTTACGCGCGGCACCACCCAGGCACTCGCGCCGTCGCTGCTGCGAATAGCCTCGATCGCTTCTCCGGCGGAAACGAACAGCAGGCCGCCCGCGGCAGCCATCGGCACGGAGACGTCCTTGGTGATCCGCCACAGCTCATGCCCGTCGCTGACAGCGCGCGCGGTCAGATGCGCCGACTTGAGCGCGATGAACACACGATCCCCGTCGCTGACCGGCGACGTCGCGACCGCGCCCAGCAGATCGATCGACCAGAACGCGGCCAATGGGAGGCGCGGAGGTGCGGGATTGTCGGCGGAGAGGACGAGCGGCGGCAGCCCACCCAGGAGCAGGGCGCAGAGCGCAAATGCCCTACAAGATATGGTGGTCCAGCTCCGCGACACACCTTATAATAGCGGTACTCCACCGGCGGACCGAAGCGTTCAGGCCTACACGTGTGACACATCAAACCATCGTCGTCCTCGATTTCGGCTCGCAGTTCACCCAGCTGATTGCGCGCCGGCTGCGGGAACTCTCGGTCTATTCCGAAATTCTTCCTTTCAACACGCCCCTGGCAGAGATCCGCGCACGGCACCCTGTCGGCATCGTGCTGTCCGGCGGTCCGCGCAGCGTCTCCGAGGAGTCGGCGCCGCGCTGCGACGTCGGGATCTTCGAGTCGGGCGTGCCCGTCCTCGGGATTTGCTACGGCATGCAGTTGATGACCGACATGCTCGGGGGGCACGTGGCCGCCGCCCCGCATCGGGAGTTCGGACACGCCACGATTGCGATTGCGCGCAATGCGCCGATGCTCGCCTCGGTCGGACCGGAGCTGCGCGTCTGGGCGAGCCACGGCGACTTCGTCAAGGCGCCGCCGCCCGGCTTCATGGTGACGGCGACCAGCGCGAACGCGCCGGTGGCGGCGATGGCGGACGAAGAGCGCCGGTTCTACGCGCTCCTGTTCCATCCCGAGGTCGCGCACACCGACAAGGGCAGCGAAATCCTGCGCAACTACGCCTTCGACATCTGCGGCTGCACCGGCGACTGGACGATGGCGTCGTTCGTCGAAGAGACGGTGGGGAAGATCAGGGCGCAGGTCGGCGACGGGCGGGTCGTGTGCGGACTGAGCGGCGGCGTCGATTCGACGGTCGCGGCGTTGCTGATTCACCAGGCCGTCGGCGAGCACCTCACGTGCATCTTCGTCGACAACGGCGTCATGCGCCTCAACGAGGCCGACCAGATCCGGCTGCGGTTCGAACGGCTGCGGCTGCCGCTGGTGTTCGCGGACGCGGCGGGATTGTTCCTCGATCGCCTCGCCGGCGTGACCGATCCCGAAACGAAACGGAAGATCATCGGCGGCGCCTTCATCGAGGTCTTCGAGTCGGAAGCAAAGAAGCTCGGGACCTTCGACTTTCTCGCCCAGGGAACGCTGTATCCCGACGTGATCGAGAGTGTCTCGGTGATTGGCCCGTCGCACGTGATCAAGAGCCATCACAACGTCGGCGGGCTGCCGGCGAACATGCGTTTCAAGCTGGTCGAACCGTTGCGGCAGCTCTTCAAGGACGAAGTCCGCGCGGTTGGAAAAGAGCTGGGGCTCGAGGACGAGTTCGTCTGGCGTCAGCCGTTCCCGGGGCCGGGGCTGGCCGTCCGGATCCTCGGCGAAGTGACGCCGTCGCGCCTCGACCTGGTGCGGCGGGCGGATGCCGTCGTCTCGGATGAGGTGCGCAAGGCAGGCTGGTACCGGCGGCTGTGGCAGTCGTTCGCCGTGCTGCTGCCGGTGCAGAGTGTCGGCGTGATGGGCGACGCGCGCACCTATGAATACACCTGCGCGATTCGCGCGGTGGAGAGCCGTGACGGCATGACGGCGGACTGGGCGCGGCTGCCGCACGAATTGCTGGAGGCGATTTCCTCGCGGATCGTCAACGAGGTCCGCGGCATCAATCGCGTCGTCTACGACATCAGTTCCAAGCCTCCCTCTACAATCGAGTGGGAGTAGGAGGGTTGACGATTGGCGAGGGCAGATTGAAGATTGACGCATGGCCGAGTGGCCGATTGGCCATTGACGGATTGTCCACCCGTCAAGCGTCAACGCGTCAACGCGTCAATCTGCAATCGACCATCGGCAATCGCCAATGAGCAACTTCGTCCACCTCCACCTGCACTCGGAGTACTCGCTCCTCGATGGAGCCTGCCGGATCGAGGAACTGCTCGATAAGGCCGTGGAGCTGAAGATGCCGGCGATGGCGATCACCGAGCATGGCAACATGTTCTCGTCGGTCATCTTCCACGACCAGGCGCGCAAGCGCGGCATCAATCCGATTCTCGGCTGCGAGGTCTACGTCGCGCCGGGGGATCGCCGCATCAAGAGCGGCACGCCGGGGGAAACGGCCAACCACCTGGTGCTCCTCGCGGAAACGAACGAGGGCTACCACAACCTGATCAAGCTGGTGTCGTCGGGCTACACCGAAGGGTTCTATTACAAGCCGCGCATCGACAAGGAATTGCTGGCCCGGCACGCGACGGGCCTCATCGGATTGAGCAGCTGCCTGAAGGGCGAAGTCGCCACCGGGATTCGCACCGAGCAGCAGCAGAAAGCCGTCGCCGCCGCGGCGGCGTATCGCGACATCCTGGGACGGGAGAATTTCTTCCTGGAGATGCAGTACCAGGGCATCGACGATCAGCGTGTCGTCAATATCGGCCTGCAGCCGATCGCCAGGGACCTGGGCATCGATCTGGTCGTCACCAACGACGTCCACTACCTGAAAAACTCCGACCACAAGCCGCACGACATCCTGCTCTGCATCGGGACCGGCAAGACGGTCAACGACACCGAGCGCCTGAAGTATCACGGCGACCAGTTCTACCTGAAGACCGACACGGAGATGGCCGCGGTCTTCCCGGACTATGCCGACGCCATGCGCCGGACGGTGGACATCGCGGCGCGCTGCCACGTCGACCTGTCCTTCAAGGAGAACTACCTCCCGAACTTCGACGTGCCGCCCGGCTTCACGCTGGACGAGTACTTCGAGCACGAAGTGCGGCAGGGCTTCCAGGTCCGGCTGGCGAAGCTGAAGGAGCTGGCCTCGCGGGGCGTGCTGAAGCACACGATCGACGAATACGAGCGGCGGCTCCTCTACGAAGTCGAGATGGTCAAGAAGATGAAGTACCCCGGATACTTCATGATCGTCTGGGACTTCATCCGCTACGCCCGCGAGCACGGCATTCCGGTCGGGCCGGGCCGCGGTTCTGCCGCCGGCAGCTTCGTCGCCTACTGCCTGCGCATCACCGACGTCGATCCGATCGAGTACGACCTCATCTTCGAGCGCTTCCTGAACCCGGAGCGCGTCTCGCTCCCGGATATCGACATCGACTTCTGCGAGCGGCGTCGCGGCGAAGTCATCAAGTACGTCACGCAGAAGTACGGCAGCGAGAACGTCGCGCAGATCATCACGTTCGGGACGATGAAGGCTCGCGCCGTAGTGCGCGACGTGGCGCGCGTCATGGACATTCCCTATGCGGACGCCGACCGGGTCGCCAAGGCGATCCCGCCGGCGCTGGACATGACGCTCGAGAAGGCGCTGGTCGAGAGCCCGGCGCTGAAAGAGATGCAGCAGAAGGACGAGCGCATCAAGGAGCTGCTCACCGTCGCGCAGCGCCTCGAGGGGATGACGCGCCATGCCTCGGTCCACGCCGCCGGCGTCGTCATCGCGCCACGGCCGCTCACCGAGTTCGTCCCGCTCTACAAGTCGCAGAAGGATGAAATCGTCACCCAGTGGGCGATGAAGGAAGTCGAGCGCGTCGGCCTGCTCAAGATGGACTTCCTCGGACTGAGCACGCTGACGTTGATCGACGACTGCCTGAAGGAAATCAGGCGGACCGAGGGCATCGAGGTCGACATCGACGCCATCCCGCTGAACGACGAGAAGACCTACAAGCTGTTCTCCGACGGCTGCACCTATGGCGTCTTCCAGTTCGAGAGCTCGGGCATGCGCGAGCTGCTGCGCAAGGCCAAACCGGAGCGCCTCGACGACCTCATCGCCCTCAACGCGCTCTACCGTCCAGGCCCGCTGAAGTCCGGGATGGTGGACGACTTCATCTCGCGCAAGCAGGGCAAGACGGAGGTCAAGTACGAGCACCCGTCGCTCGCGCCGATCCTGTCGGACACCTACGGCGTCATCGCCTATCAGGAACAGGTGATGCGCATCGCCGCGGTGCTGGCCGGGTTCACGATGGGCCAGTCGGACGTCCTGCGCAAGGCCATGGGGAAGAAGGACCCCAAGGTCATGGCGAAGCAGCGTGAAGCCTTCATGGCGGGAACCAAGGCGAACAACGTCAACGAGAAGAAGGCGCAGAAGATTTTCGACCTGATGGAGTACTTCGCCGGGTACGGCTTCAACAAGTCGCACTCGACGACCTATGCCTGGGTGGCCTACCAGACCGGCTACCTGAAGGCGAACTTCCCCTGGCACTTCATGGGGGCGCTGCTGACGATCGAAGCCGCCAATACCGAGAAGCTCGCCATGTACCTTGGCGAATGCCGCGACCTCGGCGTGCCGATTCTCACGCCCGACATCAACCGGAGCCAGCTGGCGTTCACCGTCGAGAAAGAGGGCGTGCGCTTCGGGCTGTGCGCCGTCAAGAACGTCGGTGAAGGGGCGATTCTGTCGATGCTCGGCGTGCGCCAGGCGATGGGGCGAATCGAGTCGCTCTACTCGCTGTGCGAGCAGGTGGATCAGCGGCTCGTCAACAAGCGCCCGCTCGAAAGCCTCGTCAAAGCCGGCGCCTTCGATTCGCTCGTCCCGACCGGCACCACGCCGTCGCGCCGCGCGCGCCTGTTCGCGGCGGTCGACAAGGCGATCGAGCACGGCAGCCGGCACCAGCGCGATCGCGACAAAGGGCAGAACCAGCTGTTCGGCGGCGGCGGCGAGGGGGACGCCGCCACCGGCGGCACGATTGCGCTGGCCGAAGTCACGCCCTGGACCGAGACGCAGCAGCTGGCGTTCGAGAAGGAATCGCTCGGCCTCTACATGAGCGGCCACCCCCTCGAGCGCTTCACCGAGGAGCTGAAAACCTTTGGCGCGCAGCGCGTGGCGGACCTCGCCGCGTCGCTCGCCGACGTCTGGGTCGGCGGCATCGTCAGCGGCCTGCGTCCGCTCAAGACGAAGAAGGGGGATCGCATGGCGGTGTTCATGCTCGACGACATTGCCGGCGGCATCGAGGTCGTCGTGTTTCCCGAGACCTTCGGCAAGTGCGGACACCTGATTGCCAGCGACGCGATGCTGCTCGTCCGCGGCAAACTCGAGAAGGACGAGGAGACGGCGCGTCTCGTCGCCACCGAGCTGCAGCCGATCTCACTGCTCAAGGAACGGACGACGCGCGAGGTGGTGATCCGCCTGAAGGCGACGACGCGCGACGCCATGGAAGCGCTGGCCGAACTGCTGGCGCGGCATCGCGGCGATCGGCGCGTGTCGCTGGAGCTGGACGTCAAGCACACTGGCGACAAGCCCCTGCGCGTCCGGGCCGACGTCGCCCAGCGGGTGCGCCCGTCGGAAAAACTGGTGGAGGAAGTCGAACACTTGTGTGGAGCGGGGTCGGTGGTTCTCAGATAGGCTTTAGGCTTTAGCCTTTGGGCTTTAGGGGTTAGGCTTCAGGACGCGCACGAATCGCGCCTCGAACCCTGAGCGCCAAGCCGTCAGCCGTCAGCCTTGAACCCATTTATGCCCGAATTACTCGAGTTCGAAGAACCCGTCGGAGTGCTGCTGAAGGAGATCGAAGCCCTCAGCATGCTGCCGAAGACGCCGGAGCGCGAGCGCTCGATCGACTCGCTGCGGCGGCGCGCTGACGAGATCCGGGCGGAGATCTTCCTGACCCTTACGCCGTGGCAGCGGGTGCTCGTGGCGCGGCATCCAAGCCGTCCCAACACTCTCGACTACGTGGAGCGGCTGTTCACCAACGTCGACGAGTTGCACGGTGATCGCCGCTTCGCCGACGACCACGCAATCGTGACCGGGCTTGCCGAATACAAAGGACAGCCGGTGGCGTTCCTGGGCCACCAGAAGGGACGCGACACGAAACAGAAGATCTACCGCAACTTCGGCTACGCGCGCCCGGAGGGTTACCGCAAGGCGCTGCGCATCCTGCAGATGGCGCAGAAGTTCTCGCGGCCCGTGGTCGTCTTCATCGACACGCCCGCGGCGTATCCCGGGATCGAATCCGAGGAGCGCGGCGTCGCCGAGGCGATCGCCCTGAACCTGCGCGAGATGATGATGATCGAAGTGCCGATCATCGTGATGGTGTGCGGCGAAGGCGGCAGCGGCGGTGCGCTGGGGATCGCCATCGGCGACCGCGTGCTGATGCAGGAGTACTCCGTGTACAGCGTCATCCCGCCCGAGGGGTGCGCCGCCATCCTGTGGCGCGACCCGGCCCGCAAGGTCGAGGCCGCCACCGCCCTCAAGATCACCGCACCGGACATGGTCGCGCTCGGTTTGATCGACGGCATCATCCCGGAACCCGCCGGCGGCGCGCACAACGACTACGACGCCGCCACCGCCCTGGTCGATCAGGCGCTGTCGGCGTCCCTGGCCGACGTCTCGGCCCTGACGGTCCCGCAGCGGCTCGATCTGCGCTACGACAAGTTTCGCCGCATGGGGGAAGAGGGATCGTCGTTCACCGACACCGGAGGGGACACGCTGAGTGCGCCAGGCTAGCAGTCGATGAAACCTCTCCTCTGGAACCACCTGCCGTGCAACGACGACGACGCGAAAGCGCTCGGCGCGGCACTACAGCTGCACCCTGCCGTGGCGCGCCTGCTCTGCATGCGCGGCCTCGGCGAACCGGACGTCGCCCGCCGGTTCCTGCACCCGACGATGGAGCATCTGCACGACCCGTATCTGCTCGCCGACATGGGCAGGGCCGTCGAGCGGATCGAGCGCGCGCTGGTGATGAAGGAACGGATCGCCATCCACGGGGATTACGACGTCGACGGCATCACCTCGACGGTGATCCTGCGCCGCGCGCTGGAAATGCTCGGCGGTGAAGTCGTGCATTTCATCCCCGAACGTCTGCGCGACGGTTACGGCCTCCAGGCGGCCGCCATCGATCGACTCCACGCCGAGGGCGTGCACCTGGTCATCTCCGTCGATTGCGGCATCCGCGGCACCGAGGCGGCGCTGCGCGCCCGCGAGCTCGGGATGGATCTGATCATCACCGACCATCACGAGCCTGACGGCACGCTGCCGCCCGCGCTGGCGGTCATCAATCCGAAGCGCCGCGATTGCACCTATCCGGACAAGAACCTCGCCGGCGTCGGCGTCGCGCTGAAGCTGGTGCAGGCGCTCTGTCAGCGCGCCGACAAGAGCAAGTGGCTGCCGGCGTTCGTCAAGATCGCCGCGATCGGGACGCTGGCCGACGTCGTGCCCCTGGTCGGCGAGAATCGCGTCATCGCCAAGCTGGGCCTGGCCTCGCTCAGTACGGGGCGTCACACCGTCGGCCTGCGCGCCTTGCTCGAGGCCTCCGGCCTGACCGGCAAAACCATCGACAGCTATCACGTCGGCTTCATCCTGGCGCCGCGCGTCAACGCGGCGGGCCGCATGAGCACACCCGATATCGCCACGCGGCTGCTGCTCGCCACCGACGAGGGCGCGGGAGACGAGGCGCGCGGCCTGGCGCAGCAGCTGAACGACGAAAACCTCAAACGCCAGACCGAGGAGGCCGACCTCGTCGCCCAGGCCAAAAAGGCGATTGAAACGGATCCCGCCATCGGCGCGCACAACGTCCTGGTCGTCGGCGGCGAAGGCTGGCATCGCGGCGTGATCGGCATTGCCGCGTCCAAGCTGGTGGACGCCTACTGCAAACCGGCCATCGTGCTGTCGATCGACGGCGACGTCGCACACGGGTCGTGCCGCAGCATCCCGGCCTTCGATATGCTCGACGCGCTGGAGCGCTGTGCGGACCTGTTCCTCCGCTTCGGCGGCCACAAGCAGGCCGCCGGCCTGACGATGGACGCCGCCAGGGTGCCGGAGTTCCGCGCGCGGATCAACGCGCACGCCAACGCCGTGCTCGAACCCGATCAACTGCGGCCGCGCCTCCGCATCGACGGGACCCTGAGCCTGAAGCAAATCACGCCCGACCTGGTCGCGGGTCTGAACCTGATGGCCCCCTTTGGCCTGGCGAACCCGCGGCCGATCTTCCACGCCATGCCGGTGGAGTTGGTGGACGGCCCCCGGCCGCTCAAGGACCGGCACCTGAAAATGACGTTTCGCCAGGACGGGCGCAGCTTCCGGGCGATCGCCTGGCGCGCCGCGGAGCGCGCCGCGTTCCTGACCGAGAATCGCGCCGGCGTCAACCTGGCATTTTCGCTCGATCAGAACGAGTATCAGGGAGAGACCTACCTGGAGCTCACGGTCGCCGACTTCAAGACGCTCAGCGGCTTATGATCGGTGATAGATGAAGTGGCAAAAACGGCTGCGGACGGCGATTGCCATATTCGTCGTGGTGTTTGCCGCAGTGGTGGCGGTGTCACTGCGCCGCGGCCTCAAGCCGGCGCCCGGCGTCGCAACAGCGCCGCACAAGCTGGACCCCACTGCGGTCATCAACAACCTCGGTGAAGGGATTCACGAGACTCACGATCCCTCCAAGGAAGGGAAGGTCACCTTCCGGATCAAGTTCGGCAACCAGCTCACCTACGCGGACGGCAGCTCGAAATTCGGCGGCGGCGTGAAGGTCGAGATGCCGGACAAGAACGGCCGCCGGATCCTGATCGAGTCGCAGGACGCGCGCGTCACCGTGCCGCCCGGCAAGCAGATCGGTGTCGCCGAGTTCACCGGGGGCGTCAAGCTGACGACCAGCGACGGCATCGTCGTCACCACCAGCGCCGCGACCTACAGCGATGACGAGCAGATGACGCGCATTCCGGGCGCGCTCGCGTTCAAGAAGGGGCGCATGACCGGGACTGGCGTCGGCGCCACCTACGACCAGGCGCGCAGCGTGCTCTGGCTGCTCGATCAGGCCAAGGTGGACGTCGCGGCCGACAAGAATGGGGACGGCGCGATTCACGTCACGTCGAAGACAGCCGGCATGGCACGCGCCGAGCACTACATGAAGTTCACCGGCGCCGCGCGGCTCGACGGCGCCGGCCATGTCACGGAAGCCGACGACGCGACGGCGTTCCTGACCGACGACGACGAGCGCGTCACCCGTCTGGAACTGCGCGGCAATTCGCGCATGACCGGCAAGCCGGGCTCGAGCGGGCCCCAGGACATGCGCGCGAGGGACATCGACCTCGCGTACGCCGAGGACGGCCGGACGCTGCAGTCCGCGCGCCTGGTCGACAACGCCATCGTCCAGCTTCCCGGGCTGACGGGGAAGACCGGACGCCGCATCGCCGGAAAGGCGATCGACATCGCTCTCGCGGCCGACGGTTCCACGGTGACGAACCTCGTGGCGAACGAGAGCGTTCAGGTCGATCTGCCGCCCGACGGCGAGAGTCCCAGCCGGCGTATTCGCTCGGCGTCCCTGATCGCCACCGGCGCCGGGGGAGCAGGGATCGAGGCCGCGACGTTCTCCGGCAGTGTCGAGTACCGCGAAACCCGCGGCGCGCGTGGCAAAGTCACCGCGATCGACCGGACCGCGAAATCCGATCGCCTCGACGTCCGCACCAAGCCAGGATTCGGCGACATCGAGACTGCGACTTTCCACAACAACGTGCGCTTCGTCGACGGCGCGAAAACGTCCGCCGAAGCGCCGCTGGCGGTGTATTCGATCGCGCAGGATCGGCTCGAGCTCAGCCCCGGCCAGGGGGATGCCGGTCAGGGGCCGCACGTCTCCGACGGCCGCATCAGCGTCGACGCGCGTAACATCCAGATGGGGCTCGGCACGCAGAAGATGAAAGCCGACACCAACGTGCGCAGCGTGATGTCGCAGAAGGCGGGCAAGGCCAACGACGCCGCGGTGAAGGTGCCGTCGCTTCTGAAGCAGGGGGAGCCGGTCAACGTGAAGTCCAACAAACTGGACTACGACGGCGCCAATTCGCTCGCCACCTACGAAGGAAATGCCACGCTGTGGCAGGACGAGACGACAATCAAAGCCGATCGGATTGACATCGAAGACAAGACCGGTAACCTCCGCGCCACCACCAACG
>JANPCT010000064.1:0-5789 GCA_031431095.1 Acidobacteriota bacterium
CCCCTCGAACACCAGCCGCTTCAGGATGCCGCCCATCTCGGTGTTGCCCTCCTCATAGCGGCTCAGGTCCGTCGCGTAATAAGAAAAGGTCCCCATCGTCCCGCGAATGTCGGGGAGCGGGAGACCCGAGAGCAAGTGGCCGTTGTCGACGTCCTCCGGAGGAAACGTGACGGGCACGGTGAGCATGTCGGATCGGACGCCTGCCTTGCCCGCGGTCACCCAGAAAGAGGTGCCGCCGCGAATGGAGGTCAGCTTCGGTTTCGCGATGGGGAAGTAGTTGAACAGGAACTTCGGCGGCGTGCGCGTAACCATGCCAAGGTCGGGCAGGTACGTCGTCGTGTCGCGGACGAGAAAGTCGTAGATGTTGTGCTTGCCGGCATTCACCCCGGTGGCAAACGACGCCCACGCCGTCGGCGATTCAGGAGAATGCGAGGTCTGCAGCGGGAACATGCCGCCGCCGCCCGCAAGCTTCGCGATGTTGGGCAGCTTGCCTTCATCCATCCATTTCTTCAACAGGTGAGGGTCCATGCCGTCGAAGCCGAGGATGACCAGTTTCTGAGTGAACTTCGAGTCGGCGCGGCGGGACGTGCGTGAGCAGGCAAGGGAGAAGGCCGCAATCACGACGACCGCCAGCGCGAGCCGCTTCACGTTCGTGTGCATCGGGTCAGCGAATTATAGCGCGCACCGCACCCCCGCACCGCACCCGCGCACCGAGCACTGCGCATCGCGCACTGACCCCTGTGGTACTCTCATCGTCGTGAGAGCGCTGGGCATCGATTACGGCGAGCGCCGCATCGGGCTGGCGCTGTCGGACGCGACGGGGCTCCTGGCGTCGCCGTGGAAACAGATGCCGAATGACGCGAACATCGGCGTTGCCGCCAGCCGGCTGGCCACAGAGATCCGGATCCTTCAGGCGGAGGACGATGGGCTCGCAGCCGTGGTGCTGGGGTTGCCGTTGCGCCTCGATGGTTCGGCGAACGACCAGACCGCACGCGTGCGCAGGCTTGCGGACTTGCTGGCCGCCCAGGTCACGCCCCCCATTACCCTCCAGGATGAACGACTGACCAGCCACGAGGCCGACGAACTGCTGGCGCAACGCGAGCACGACTGGCGCAAACGCAAACAACAAGTCGATGCGATGGCCGCGGCGCTGATTCTGCAGGATTTTCTCGACCACCAAGCCCGTCCATGAAACGCGCCGCGCTGCTCCTCCTCGTCCTGATCATTGCCGCCGCGGCGGGAGGCGCATGGTTCTTTCGCGCCGTCGGGCAACCGTTCAAGGGATATGAGGGCTCCGAACAGTTCGTCGACATTCCGCAAGGCGCAGGATCGGTGAGCATCGCCAGGCGTCTTGCCGACGCAGGTGTCGTGCGGGACGTGAGCACCTTCAGGCTCGCATTGTGGTTGACGGGCTCCGGGCGGCGGCTGCAGGCCGGCGAATATCGGTTCGACCACCCCATCTCGGCGCGAGAAGCGGCCGCGAAGATTGCCCGCGGCGACGTCTACGTCAAGCCGCTGACGTTTCCCGAGGGGCTGACCTACAAGCAGATGGCGGATCTTTATCAGAGCAAGGGTCTGGGGGCGGCATCGGCGTTCGTCGCCGCCGCAAAAAACGGCGCGCTGGTGAACGCGGTCGATCCGGCGGCCGTCGATCTGGAAGGCTACCTGTTTCCGGACACCTACAAGCTGCCTCGTCGCACCAGTGCCGAACAGCTCGTCGGGCGCATGGTCGCGGCGTTCTTGAAGGCGCTGACGCCTGACCTCGTCGCGAAAGCTCGGACCCGCGGGCTGACGGTACGGCAACTGGTCACCCTCGCGTCGATCGTCGAGAAGGAGACCGGCAATCCGGCGGAGCGTCCAATGGTGGCCGCGGTCTACGCCAACCGTTTGCGGATCGGGATGGGCCTGCAATGCGATCCGACCGTGATCTACGCGCTTGAACGCGCCGGGCGCTACGACGGCAACCTCTCGCGTGAAGACCTGCAGTTCGATTCCCCCTACAACACGTATCGTTAC
The DNA here is from genome assembly GCA_031431095.1 of Acidobacteriota bacterium. Taxonomy (GTDB): domain Bacteria; phylum Acidobacteriota; class Vicinamibacteria; order Vicinamibacterales; family 2-12-FULL-66-21; genus JAICSD01. The sequence continues at coordinate 2,017 of JANPCT010000064.1, forward strand.
GCCGGTCTGCCGCCGGGGCCGATCGCGTCCCCGGGCCGGGCCTCGCTGGAGGCCGCACTCAGTCCGGCCGACGTGCCGTACCTGTACTTCGTCAGCAAGAACGACGGCTCGCATGCCTTCGCGAGCACGCTCGAGGAGCACAACCGCAACGTCCAGGAATACCAGGTCAAGTACTTCCGCGACCAGCGGCAGAAGCGCTGAGTCGAAAGGCTAGCCGCACCCTCCGCACCCTTCGCGCCCACCGTTTGCTCAGACGACAGTCAACCCGATGCGGCGCCGGCGAGCGGCGGTACGCCGAGGGCCACAGTCAGTTGGTCCGATCCGAATACGACCGGTGGTAGTAGTGACGCCGCGCCTGTAGATTCACGCCATGCACTTTCGCCGGTTGCGGATCGCCCTGACACTCGTCGGGGCGTGGCTGTTCATCACGCCGGTCGTCTACGCCGCCGTGGCGCTGCACGGTGTCATTCGTGATCCGCTGGGCGCGCCCGTCGCCAGCGCCGACATCGTCATTGCCACGCCGGACCGGGCGCCGGTCGCCGGAGCGCGAACCGACGCCGCGGGGCGATTTCAGATCGAGGTGCCGGCGCCGGGCCGGTATCTGCTGATCGTCACCGCTCCCGGATTCACCGAGATGCGGCATGCCGTGACCGTCACCGCTTCGGCGACAGGGGCCGTCGACCTCGCGCTGCAGATCGCGGGACTCGAAGAACACGTCACCGTGACGGCGGCGCCCGGCCTCGTGCAGGACGCACGCACGGCCGGGCAGCCCCTCAACGTCATCGATGCGCGACAGATCTCGGACCGCGTCCGCACGGTCGTCGCGGAAGCGGTCGCGGAAGAAGCCGGCGTCCAGCTCCAGCGCACGAGCCCGACGATGGCGGGGGTGTTCGTGAGGGGACTGACCGGCAACAAGGTCAACGTCTTCGTCGACGGCGTCCGCTATTCGAACGGCGCCCAGCGTGGCGGCGTCAATACCTTCCTCGATCTGATCGAGCCCGGGATGCTGGAGTCGATCGAGATCCTTCGCGGCCCGTCGAGCGCGCAGTACGGCAGCGACGCGCTCGGCGGGAGCATCCAGTTCCTGACGCGTGTCCCGTCGCTGGCTGACGGCCGGCGCGGTCCGTGGGGTGGCTCGTTCTCGGTCTCCGGCGGCAGCAGCCATCGCAACGGTGGCGCCGAGTTGTTCGGCGCGTATGCCGGACCGAAGGTGGGGCTGACGATGACCCTGGCGGGCCGCAAGACCGGCACGTTGCGAACAGGGCAGGGGATTGATTCACATGCGGCGGTCACCAGGTTCCTCGGTGTCCGCTCCGACGTGTTGATGGACGAGCGTCTCCCGTCCACCGCGTTTGCGCAGGGGGGCGGGTCGGTTCGCGCGCATTGGGCGGTATCGAGCCGTTCGCGTGTCATCGCGTCGTTCGCGCGCGGCCAGCAGGATGGCGGCGATCGGTACGACCAGCTCCTTGGCGGCGACGGCAACCTGATCTCGGAGCTGAACGACCTGTCGCTCGACTTTGGGTCGGTCCGTCTGGAGCGCCTGGGGACCGGGTTCGCCGACCATCTCGCGCTGACCTATTCCCTCAACAGTCAGCGCGAGGAGCGCGTCAACCAGGGCGGCAACGGCAACGCGACGGCAACGATCGGACATGAGCCCGAGCGCACGACCGTGCACGGCGTGCAGGGCACGCTGTCGACACAATTATCGAGGCGCGCCGCGATGACGGCAGGCGCCGACGTGTATCTCGAGCGGCTGACCTCCGACGCCTTCAACGTCAACCCCGTCACGGGAGTGGTCAGTGCCAGGCGGCCTCGTGTCCCCGACGGCGCGACATTCCGTCAGGGCGGTGCCTACGTGCAATCGACGTTCGATGCCGTCCCGGATCGGGTGCGGCTTCTTGGCGCCGTCCGCTTCGGCGGGGTGTCGTACAAGGCGCGCGCCGCTGACAGTCCACTGGCCGCCGGCCTGCCGCTGTGGCCCGACGATTCGCTGACGGCGTCGAGCCCGACGTTCCGGGCCTCGGCCGTGATGACCCCGGACGCCTCCTGGACCGTGTCCGGGTCCGTCAGCCGCGGCTTCCGCGCGCCGCACATGACCGACCTCGGCACACTCGGCCTCACCGGCTCCGGCTTCGAGGTGGCGGCGCCTGACGTCGCCGGGCTCGGCGGTTTCGTCGGCACGACCGCGGATGGCGCCGCCGAGAAGAGCGGCGCTGCCGTGGAACAGCTCGGCCCCGAAACCAGCCTGCAATACGACGGCTCGGTCGGCTACCGTCGTCACCGATGGCGCGTCGAGTTCACGGCCTTCGTGAACACGATCGACGGCAACATCCAGAAGCAGGCGTTGATACTGCCCGCCGGAGCCGTCGGCAAGAGTGTCGGCGGCACGCCGATCGTGTCGCAGAACGCCAACGGAGCGGTGTTCGTTGCGGCGACGACCGTCCCCGTGCTGGTGCGCGCGAACTTCGATCGCGCCCGCGTCTGGGGTCTCGAGCACAGCGGCCACTTCAGCCTCGCGACCCCGCTCTCGCTGCACACCGTGTTCACGTTCCTCCGCGCGAAGGACACGCTGACGGGCCTGTCGCCGAACATCGAAGGGGGAACCCCCGCACCCGAGGCCTACCTGATCGCGCGTTGGCAGCGGCCGCAGTCGAAGTGGTGGGTCGAGCCCTACCTGCACCTGGGCTGGAAGCAGACGCACCTGTCCTCCCTGGATCGCGGCGATCGCCGCATCGGCGCCGGACGGACGCGCGCCAGCATCCAGGCGTTCTTTCGCAACGGCGCCCGCAACCGCGGTTGGATCGGCGCCGGTCCGGACGCCACCTTCGGCAATGCTGACGATGTGCTGCTCGCGACGGGGGAGACACTCGCGCAGATCCAGGACCGCGTGCTCGGCGTCGGCGTGAACTCGTCGTCGCTCTTCCACGAGGTGCCTGGCTACGCCGCGGCGGGCATCCGGTGTGGCGTCAAGGCCGGGCGCCACCATCTGTCGGTGCATGCGGAGAATCTGACGGACAGGAACTATCGCGGCATCAGCTGGGGTGTCGACGCGCCCGGACGCGGGATTTCGGCGAGGTATTCGGTTACTTACTGAGGCTTGCCGGCTCAAGCGTTCCACGGCTCCTGCACGAAGCCCACGAAGTTCGACGATTACGGGCCCACGGGTCCAGGGAGAAGCTCACGAAGCTCACGAAGCTCACGAAGGTACGCGGGATCGATACCGGTTGTGGTCTTGGTGCCCGTGGTGGCCTTGGTGCAAGAGGCCGTCCGCTCGTGTGTGTGACCAGCCGCCGGCTCGGTCATCGCGGGTTATCCCCGCCCCACTTCAGTTTTTCCCTGAGCACGTCGAAGTAGGTGCGGTTGGGGGACCGGATGATCCGCAGCGGCCGGGGGGCGCGGCGGACGCTGATGAGATCGCCCGCCTGCAGCGCAAATCCGGACTGTCCGTCGAACGTCACGTAGACCTCGTTGCCTTCCATGATCGGCCGCACGTGGACGTCCGACGAGGCGGGGATCACGACGGGCCGGTTGGTCAGGGTGTGCGGCGCGATCGGCGTCAGCAGCATCGCGTCCACCGACGGGTGGACGATGGGGCCACCGGCGGCGAGGTTGTAGGCGGTGGAACCGGTTGGCGTGGCGATGATCAACCCGTCGGCGCGCACTCGCGTCACCGCCGCGTCCCCGACGGTGACGGAGATCTCGATGATGCGCGAGAGCGCGCCCTTGGTGATCACGATGTCGTTGAGGACGATGTGGTCGGCGAAGGGAAGATT
>JANPCT010000065.1:0-2847 GCA_031431095.1 Acidobacteriota bacterium
TCGAGCAGCGGCTCGCGAAGGACCGTCTCAGGGTGAACGCCACATGGTTCGACAATCGCTATCGGAACATCATCTCCACCAAAACGATCAGCTTCAATCCGTTCGTGTCGCAGTACTTCAACATCGGCTACACCAGCGCCCGCGGTGCGGAGCTCGGTGCCGACGTCGCGATCGCGTCGAACTTCCGCGCGAAGGGCGGCTACACGTTCACCGATTCCGAAATCCGCGAGAGCACGTCCACCAGCCCCGTGTTCAAGGTTGGCAACGCCGCATTCCGGCGGCCGCGCCATGCGGGGTTCACCGGCCTGTCGTGGAACGGAACGCGCGCATCGGTCGATCTCTCAGGGACGATTGTCGGACGGCGGGTGGACAGCGATTTCTCATCACTCCAGCCCGCAATTCTGAGCAACGGCGGTTACGCGCAGTGGGATCTGCGCGGCACGGTCCAGGTCACGCGCATGATCTCGTTCACCGGCGCCGTCGACAACCTTGCCGACAGCGCGCACATGGAGCCGCTTGGCTACCCGGTTCTCGGACGGGCGCTGCGTTTCGGCGTCCGCGCCAGGTTCTAGTGGCCGATCGCCCGCGAGCAGCGGTGTCATGGAGCGGCGGCAAGGACAGCCTTGCCGCCGTGGCCGCGGTGCGCGACCAGTTCGACATCGTCACCGCGCTGACAATGTTCGATGAGGCTGGACAGCGCAGCCGGTCGCACGGATTGCGGCCGGAGCTGATCGCGGCGCAAACACACCGTCTCGGAGTGCAATCCATGATTGCCCGCTGCAGCTGGTCGAGCTACGACGAGACGTTCACCGCCGCGCTGCGGCTGCTCGCGCAGGATGGCATCACCCACGTCGTGTTCGGCGACCTGCTGTATCCCGAGCATCGGGCGTGGGCGGAGGCGCGCTGCGCTGAGGCCGGGCTCACCGCCGTCGAGCCGCTCTTCGGAGTCCCCACCGGCACGCTGTTCGACGCGTTCATTGCGTCTGGCGCCAGGGCGTTGATGGTGACGGTGCGGGAGCCGTGGCTCGACGAAACCTGGCTCGGCCGCCCGCTCGACGGCGCGATGAAGGACGTCTTCGACGAGCGCGGCATAGATGCGTGCGGCGAGCGCGGCGAGTACCACACCGCGGTGGTGGATTCCCCGCTCTTCTCCCATCCGGTGGTCGTCACCCATGGCGAACGCGTGCGCCATGATGAGTGCGTCGCGCTGGATCTCATCCCCGATGCTGAAGGCGACTGACGTCTGGTTCGGGTACGACGACCGCAAGCCCGTGCTGCGCGGGGTCAGCCTGGCCGTTCCCGGCGACGGCATCCTGGGCATCCTCGGGCCGAACGGATCCGGAAAGACAACCTTTCTGCGCATGCTGGCCGGCACCCGGCAGCCGCAGCGCGGTTCCGTGACGCTCGGCGGCGCCGCACTCAGCAGCCTGTCGCGCGGCGCCCTGGCGCGGCGCATGGCCGTGGTCCCGCAGGAAACGCAGCTCGCTTTCGATTACTCCGTCGGCGAGGTGGCGATGATGGGGCGGTATCCGCACCTCGGGCCGTTCGAGATCGAAGGCCCTGCCGACCTCGCGGTGATCGATGAGACGCTCGCCTCGACCGGGACCGTGCACCTGAAGGATCGGCTCTTCTCGACCCTGAGCGGCGGCGAAAAGCAGCGCGTCGTGATTGCGGCGGCGCTGGCGCAGATCTTCAGTCCGGCGGGCTCGGGATACCTGCTCCTCGACGAGCCGACGGCATCGCTCGATCTCGGATATCAGCTGGAGGTCGCCGCCCTGTTGCGGCGCCTGCATCGCCAACGGCGCGTCGCGGTCGTGATATCGACCCACGATCTCGGCCTGGCAGGGACGCTCTGCGACCGGCTCATGCTGATCCGTGACGGCGTCGTCGTGGCGAGCGGAGCCACGGACGAAGTGCTGACGCCGTTCAACGTGCGCGAAGTGTACGGCGTCGATGTGGACGTGATCGCGCACCCTTCGGGCTACCGGATGGTGGTACCGGTCGGCCACGCCGATGGGCGGGAAACGGAATGACCCTGCAGCTGCGGTTCATTCGCACCGTCAGTCTCTTCGGCGCCCTGCTGGTGGCGACGCTGGTCCTGGCGCCGCTCGCGGGGCCGACGTCGATCGACCTGCGCCGCGCCTTCGACTTCTCGATTCCGTTCGCGGACAACGTCGACGCGCAGATTTTCTTCGTCGCGCGGCTCCCCAGGACGCTCGCCGGCGCCTGCGTGGGTGCATTGTTCGCGTCGGCCGGGGTCGTGTTCCAGGGGCTCCTGCGCAATCCGCTCGCGACCCCCTTCACCCTCGGCGTCTCGACCGGCGCCGCACTGGGCGCCGTCCTGGCCATCACCTTCAACCTTTCGCTCGCGTTCCTTGGCATCTCCGCGGTGCCGGTTGCCGCGTTCGCCGGCTCCCTCGTCGCCGTCGGGGTCGTCTACGCCCTGGCTCAGGCGCGTCATCGCGGGCTGTCCACGACCGTTCTTCTACTCGCCGGCGTGACGATGAACGCGTTTTTCTCGGCGATGATTCTCTTCGTGCAGTACTTCGCCAGCTTCGCGGACACCTATCGCACGCTGCGCTGGCTGATGGGAGATCTCGATGTCGCCAGCTACCAGCCGATCGTGGCGGCGCTGCCGACGACGGTGCTGGCATTCGGCGCGTTCGCGTGGCTGGCGCGTCCGCTCAACCTGCTCTCCCTCGGGTCCGACAGCGCCGAGTCGCGCGGCCTCGACGTCACCAAAGCGCAGCGCGCCGCTTTTTTCAGCGGCTCACTGGCGACCGGCGCGGCGGTCTCGATCGGCGGCCCGATCGGCTTCGTCGGCATCATCATTCCGCACCTCGTGCG
>JANPCT010000066.1:0-2975 GCA_031431095.1 Acidobacteriota bacterium
CGCGTTGACCAGCGACATCCCGAGCCAGTAGCGCGCGTCGGGCATGTTGGGATCCAGCTTGACCGCCTGCTCGAACGACGCCTTGGCCTCGGGAATCTTCCCGGCATTCCACAGGATGACGCCCTGATTGAACGTCTGTGAAGCGCTGGCAGCGCCTGGCGCGGCGCCGGCGACCGGCGCCCCGGCGAGCTCCATCGCCTTCTTGCTCGCTTCCGCGGCGAGATCGAACTTCTTCTCGGCGTTGTAGATGTTCGCCAGGCCGTTGTACGCGTCGGCGAAATCAGGCTTCAGCTCGATCGCCTTCTTATAGGCCGCCTCGGCTTCGGCGTACTTCTTCGCCTGGCCCTGCACCGTGCCGATGTTGGCGTAGCACTCCGCACACGTGGGAGCGGCCGCGATGACCTCGTTGAACTTGGCGACCGCTTCGTCGCTCTTCCCGGCGTTGGTCAGCGCCACGGCGTCGGTGAAGGCCTGGTTCAGGGCATCGGACCGCGCCTTCGCCTTCGCGACGTCTTCCTTGCTGCCGGTGGCCTTCCCTGCGCCGCCGCCGGCCTCGAGCTTGATGTCGAGCGTCAGCATGTCGAGGTGGATGTCGGTGTTCCTCGTGGCCGAGAGCGCATCCTTGCTGACGGTGATCTTGTACTTCCCGGGATAGAGCCCGACCTGGATGTACTCACCTTTCTTGTTCGTCTTGGTCTGCAGCGCTTTGCTGCCCTTGTCGAGGTTCTCGATGAGGACGGTGGCCCCTTCGACGGTCGCGCCCTGCGCGTCGGTCACCTTGCCCTTGATCTGGCCGCTTTGGGCGAACGCCGGAGACGCGACAAACGCCAAGCCGAGGGCCAAGGTACAGATCGCGACGGTCCGGCGGATGGTGTTGCCCGTCATGAATATCCTCCAATGAAAGTCAACGCGGGCCGGGAGGCCCCGTCGCACCAGTCTACACCGTACTTCTCGGCACGTTCGTGATGAGGTACTCGCGGATCGGTCCGCGGCTGGCCGCCCGGGAATTGATCGCCCGCCGTGCTGCCACCGTCGTGGCGCGCAGTCCAGCCAGCCGCGCCGCCCCGCGGCCGGCGTAGAGTTGGCGAATTTGCGGCGCCGCGGAATTGCTGAGAAGGACGGAAGCGCCCCTGGCCGCCAGCGCAATCACCGTGCGCTGCAGCGCCCGCTGCTGCAGCGCGTCGAAGCCACCGGCCGTGTAGGCGGTGAACCGCGCGGTACCGCTCAGCGGCGCGTACGGCGGATCGAGATAGACGAAGTCATGACGTCCTGCATCCTGCAGCGCCGCATCGAACGCGCAGACCTCGAGTGAGACGCCGGGACGCGACAGCGCCGCGCTCCACGCCAGCAGGTTCTGCTCGTCGCAGATCGTGGGGTTGCCGTAGCGGCCGGCCGGCACGTTGTACTCGCCGCGGGCATTGACCCGGAACAGCCCGTTGAACCCGGTCCGGTTGAGAAAGATCAACATGGCTGCGAGCGCCGGTGTGTAGCCGCCTGCCGGATCGGCGGAATCGCGGATCGCCCGCCGCGCCGGATTGAACGCCTGGTCGCGCACGTCGTAGAAATGCGCGGCGCCTCCGGAGCGGTAGCTGGTCTCCAGCGCGCGCAATGCCGAGACGACGTCGTGCGGCGCGTCGCGGACCGTCCGGTAACAGCCGATGACGTCCGCGTTGATGTCGGAGAGCCGCGCCTCCCCGCGACCGAGAAGGCCGCGGTTGTGCAGATCGAGGAATACCGCGCCGCTCCCCAGGAACGGCTCCAAATAGCGGGAGAAACGCCGCGGATAGAACCGCCGGAGCTCCGGCAGCAGTTGTCGCTTGCCCCCGGCCCACTTCAGGATGGGCCGAACCGGGGTACACACCTCAGGCATCGAAGAACTTATCGAGCGCTGCGAGGTCGTGCGTTATGGGTGCCGGCGGCAAAGAGGCAAGAAATCGGCGTCCATATCCCATCGTCCGCAGCCGCGGATCGAGGACAGCCAGCACGCCGCGATCCGTGCGGTGCCGGATCAGGCGTCCGAGGCCCTGCTGCAGCGCGAGGATCGCCAGCGGGATCTGGTATTCGCCGAAGGCGTTCCCCCCGCCGGCGTTGATGGCCTCGATGCGGGCCGAGGTGATCGGATCGCCGGGCGACGCAAACGGCAGCTTGTCGATGATCACGCAGCTGAGGGATTCGCCAACGACGTCGACGCCGTGCCAGAAGCTCGAGGTCGCGAACAGGACGGCGTGAGGGGTGGCCTTGAATTCGCGGAGCAGCGCCGAACGCGGAGCGCTGCCCTGGACCAGGATCGGGTACGACAGCTCCGCGGCCGCAAGCTGATGCACCTGGCGCAGGTTCGCGTAGCTGGTGAAGAGCACGAAGGCGCGGCCGCGGGTGCGCTTGAGGATCTCGATCACCTCGCGGCCGGCGGCACCGACGAACTGCGGCGATCGCGGGTCCGGCATCTTTCGCGGCAGATACAGGATCGCCTGCCGCGTGTAGTCGAATTCCGATCGCAGCCGCGTCTCGTGGGCGTCGCGGACGCCGAGCCGCCCGCGCACGTAGTCGAAGCGGCCGTCCACGCTGAGGGTCGCAGACGTCAGCACCGTCGCGGTCATCCTGTCGAGCAGCATCTCGCGAATGATGTCGGAGACGTCGATCGGCGAGGCCCGCAGGAAGACGCCGCGGCCGCGGATATCGAGGTAATAGACGTGGCCCGGATCGTCGGCGCGGGTGAGGAACTGGACGTCGCGTTTCAGATCGGCAGCGCGGCGTCCGAGGGCGATGACGTCCTCGGGGAGGTCCTTCGCGAGCGCAATCGTCGCCTCGGCCGCCTCCAGCGCGCGGATCAGGACCCCGGCGTCGGGCAGCACCCGCTCCAGCACGGCTGCGGTCACGCGGCTGCGGCTCTCCGCGCCGAACCGCGGCGCGCCGGCCCCGTCGCGGGGCTCGAACCGGAGCATCTGCAGCGTCGCGAAGAACACGCGCGCGCCGTC
>JANPCT010000067.1:0-2949 GCA_031431095.1 Acidobacteriota bacterium
CAGGCGCGCGCGCGCGGCCTCGAGCTCGGCGCGCATGCGCGTGTTGTCTTCCGCCGTGCGCGCGTGCTCTGCGCGCATGCGCACGAGCTCGTCCGACGCGCGGGCGCTCTCCGCACGGGTGCGGTCGAGCACCGCCACGAGCATCTTCAGCTTCTGCTCGAGGCGATCGATGCCTTCGAAATCGACTGACGGGGTCGCTACTGCGGTCTTTGCCTACTGAGCCTCTGTCTTTGTACGCGTACGTGTAAATCTGGATGCGACGCGTTTCGAAGTTCGCCACAACTATCTATCGCCGGACAGCGTCGTGCGCGGTCACGAGCACGGCGAGGATCCGATCCATGGCGGCGTCCACCTCCGCGTCGGTCAACGTCCGCTCGGGCGAGCGGAACGTCAGACGCAGCGAGAGGCTGACCCGGCCCTCAGGCACCTCCTTGCCGCGGTAGCGATCGAACTCGACCACGCGCGCCAGCAGCGAGGGCGCCTCCGTGCGGATAGTGCCACGAACCGCCGCCGCAGGCAAGGTGCTATCGACGAGGATCGAGAGATCCCGCACGACCGACGGGTAGCGCGGCAGCGATTCGGCGCGCAGCTCCGCGGGCGATTGCTGCCCGGCGAGCGCATCAACGTCCAGCTCGAAGGCCCAGAGCTCCTCGCCCGGCGGAAATCCGCGCGCGGCGACAATCGACGGCAGGATCTGCCCGACGACGCCGACCCGTGGTCCGCTCGAGACCTCAGCACTTCTTCCCTCGACGAGATAGGGCACCTTCGCCGGTTGATACTCGAGCTCGACCCCCAGACTCTGCGCCAGTGCCTCGACGACACCCTTCACGTCGTAGAAATCCGCCGGACGCGCTGGGCCCGACCAGTGCGACGAGGCACCGGCGCCGCACCACACCGCGGCGACCGCGCGCGCCTCGCCGGACTGAACGAACCGCGTGCCGGTCTCGAACAGGCGCACATCGTGATGCTCACGGCGGCGGTTGTGCGCCGCAGCGTCGATCAGACCCGGCAGCAGCGACGGCCGCAGCACCGCATATTTTTCGGAGAGTGGATTCGCCACCGCCACCACGCCATCGGCAGCGAACGGCGCCGCGGCGGCTGTTTCGATGAACGCGAACGTCATCGCCTCCGAGAGGCCGCACGCGGTCAGCACCTGGCGGAACAGGCGATCGCGCAGCGTCCGCGCATCCGCCGGTGGCTGCGGCGTCGTCAACTCCGGAAAGGTCGCGGGCAGGCCGACGTATCCATCGTGCCGCGCGATCTCCTCGATGAGATCGATTTCACGAAGGACGTCCACGCGAAATGACGGCACGGCGACCTGCCATTCCGTCCTCGACTGCCGGTTCTCGGCCATGGACCCTCGGTGTGCGAGCGGAGTCACCGTGAACCCGAGCGGCTCCAGGATCGATGGGACGGAGGCGTCCGCCACCGGGGCGCCGAGCACGCGTTCGATCCGTGACGCGCGCAATGTCAGGGTCAGCGGCTGACGCGGCGCGGGATATTTGTCGATCGTCGGCCCGAGTGGCTGCGCGGCGCCGATCTGCTGGAGCAGCGCCGCCGCGCGCGCGATCGCGAGCGGCGCGGCGTTGACATCAGCGCCACGCTCGAAGCGCGCCGAGGCCTCCGTCTTCAATCCCAGCCGCTTGCTGGTGCGCCGCACCGAGGCGGGCTTGAAGCACGCGCTCTCCAGCACCATCAATCGCGTGGCGGGGCCGATCTCCGACAGCGCGCCCCCCATGACACCGGCGATTGCCTGCGCCCGATCGCCGTCCGCGATGACCAGCATCCCGGGTTCCAGCGCGCGGTCGACGCCGTCGAGGGTGCGGATCGTCTCGCCGGCTCTCGCGCCGCGAATCCGCAGGGCGCGTCCGGCGAGCTTCGCGTAATCGAACGCATGCGTCGGCTGTCCCATCTCCAGCATCACGTAGTTCGTGACGTCGACGATGGCGCTGATGCTGCGGACGCCGGCGGCTTCGAGCCGCTGCTGCAGCCAGGCGGGGGAGCCGGCGGTCGAGCGTACCTCGAACACCTGCGCGCAGTAGCGCGGGCAGCTATCCGGATCCTCGATCGCGATGTCGAGCGTCTGCGGCTGGCCCGCCGGCGGCATCGTTCGATCCGGGAGCTGCAGCGGCAGTCCGTACGCGGCGGCCGCTTCGCGCGCGAGTCCGACGACGCTCAAGCAGTCCGGGCGATTCGCGGTGATGTCGAAATCGATCACCGGCTGCGTGCCGCGTTCGACGGACGCGACCTCGAACCCACGCAGCCCCAGTGTCACGGCGACGTCGTCCGGGCCGTCGGGGACGTTGACGAGCTCGCGGAGCCAGGGGTAGACGAGCTTCACAGCGGGAACTGCTCCAGGAAGCGCAGATCGTTTTCGTAGAACAGGCGGATGTCTTCCACGCCCCACTTGAGGAGCGCGAGCCGTTCGATGCCGACGCCGAACGCGAATCCGGTGTAGCGCTCGGTGTCGTACCCGACGGCCTCGAATACCGCGGGATGAACCATGCCGCTGCCGAGCACTTCAATCCAGCCCGTCTGCTTGCACATCGCGCATCCCGATCCGCCGCAGGCGGCGCAACTGATGTCGAGCTCGCCGCTCGGCTCGGTGTAGGGGAAGAAGCTCGGACGAAACCGAGTCTTCCGCTCGGACCCGAACAGCTCTCGCGCAAAGGCGACGAGAGTGCCCTTCAGATCCGCGAGCGTGACACCTTCGCCGACAACGAGCCCTTCGACCTGCGAGAACATCGGGGAGTGGGTCAGGTCCAGACCGTCGCGGCGGTAGACGCGGCCCGGGGCGATGAGACGCACCGGCGGCTGGTGCGTCTCCATGTATCGGATCTGCATCCCCGAGGTGTGCGTGCGAAGCAGCGTCGCCGGCCGGCCGCCCGCCGCCGCGGGCAGCGGCGAGGCGAGATACAGCGTGTCCTGCATGTCGCGCGCGGGATGTTC
>JANPCT010000068.1:0-2587 GCA_031431095.1 Acidobacteriota bacterium
CCCGGTATGCGCGGTCGTCGCGCCGTGCAGCGCGGGCGCTTCACCGGTCTCGGTGCGCGAGCCATGTCGCGATCGGAGCACTAGGTTATGCTCTCGCCTATGAAGTATCTGCTCGTTATGTTTTCTCTCGTGGCTCTGCAGCCGGCCGCAACCGCGGACCGCGTCATGACGACTGGCGGACCGGTTGAAGGCGCCACGGAGCCACAAGGTATTCGCGCGTTCAAGGGAATTCCGTTTGCGGAGCCTCCGGTGGGTGCGCTTCGCTGGCAGCCGCCGCAGCCGCTGAAGAAGTGGTCCACGGTCCGCGCCGCCACTGCGTTCGGTCCGCAGTGCATGCAGCGCCGCGAGTTCGACGACATGGTGTTCCGTTCGAGCGGCACCAGCGAGGATTGCCTTTACCTGAACGTGTGGACGCCGGCCGCCCGCGCCAACGCGCGCCTCCCGGTGCTCGTCTACTTCTACGGCGGCGGCTTCATCGCCGGGGATGGATCGGAACCGCGCTACGACGGCGCCGCACTGGCGCGCCGCGGGATCGTCACGCTGACCGTCAACTACCGCCTCGGCGTGTTCGGCTTGCTGGCGCACCCCGAGCTGACGAAGGAGTCCCCGCGTCATGCGTCGGGCAACTACGGGTTTCTCGATCAGGCCGCGGCGCTGCAGTGGGTGAAGGACAACATCGCGGCCTTCGGCGGCGACCCGGCGAAGGTCACCATTGCGGGAGAGTCGGCTGGATCGATCTCGGTGAGCGCATTGATGGCGTCGCCCGTGTCGAAGCACCTGATCGCCGGCGCCATTGGCGAGAGTGGTGCCATGATCCATCCGACGGTGCCGCCGGTGTCTCTCGAAGAAGCCGAACGCGCCGGGTCGGCGCTGGCGGCGGCGGCCGGCGCGTCCTCGCTTACGGCCCTCAGGGCCATGCCGGCAGCCGATCTTCTAGCCGCTGCTTTCAAACCGGGGACACCGCGAAGCCAGCCGGCCATCGACGGCTACTTCCTCGCCAACGCACCGGTCGACGTGTTTCTCGCGGGAGAACAGGCGCGCGTGCCACTGCTCGCGGGATGGAACTCGCAGGAGAGCGGCCCTCGCGGAGTTCTCGGGACGAACGCGGCGACGCCGGACGGCTACGCCACCGCCATCCGCGCCATATTCGGGGACCGCGCCGACGAGGCGCTGAGGTTGTATCCGGGCACCACGAACGAGGAGGTGCAGCAGTCGGCGACCGACCTGGCCGGCGATCGTTTCATCGGCTTCAGCACCTGGAAATGGATCGACGCGCATGGCCGCACCGGTGGCAAGCCCGTCTTCCGCTACTTCTACACGCGGCCGCGTCCGGCGATGAAAACCGGCCGGGGCACCGGCGGTCCCGCCCGCGGCGCCTCGCACTCCGCCGAGATCGAATACGCCATGGGCAACCTGCCGACCAACGGCGTCTACGCCTGGAGCCCTGACGACTTCAAGGTCTCGGAAACGTTGCAGGGGTACTTTGTGAATTTCGTGAAGACCGGCGATCCGAATGGCGACGGGCTGCCGCTGTGGCCCGCCCTGAACAAAGGGGACGCAGGTCGCGTCCTTCATGTGGACGTGGCAACGGCAGCCAAACCGGATCTCCTGCGGGCGCGGTACCTGTTGCTCGATCAGTTCTACGCGCAGAAGTCCACGGCGGTGCGCTAGTGCTCAGATCGCGAAATACCTCGGCATTCGACCGGCGCTGCATCCCGCGCTGCGGCGTTGCTCCTCCCTTACATACTCCCGGCATGCGCGGTCGTCGCGCCTTGCAGCGCGGGCGGTTCACCGGTCTCGGGGCGCGAGCCATTTGGCGATCGGAGCACTAGCATGGTTCCGCAAAATGGACGCTGATCGCGCCCAGCGGCGGCCGGGCAGCGACCTCATCGATGCTGTCGTCGCGCACATGCGCGGGAATCTCGAGCCGCTGAAGTACTCAGTGCTCGCACCGAGTCAATACGTCGTCTACCTGCACGCCGACGAATTCGCGCGTTTGAAAGGCATCCTGCCGATTCTTCAGGACGAAACGAGGCGCGCGCTCGATGAAGCCCTCGTGCAGCTGAATGCGCAGCCAATGCCGCGGCGCCTGGTGGGGCGGATGCTCGGCAGTGCGCCGCCGGTGCAGAACCCCGGCATGAAATGGCACGTCGAGTTTCTTCCGGATCCCGATGGGGAAGTGGCCCCCGGCGACATCCTGATCCACTCGGAGTTGCTCCTTCCCCAGAAAGAAGAGCTCGGCGCCGGTCAGCGCACGCGAAGGGTCGAAACGGTTCATATCGGACCGCGCACGGCGGTGCGGCACGAAGCGTCGACCGCCACCGGGCCGGCGGCGCGTCCACTCGCGCGGCTGAAGTATTCGGACGACGGCGGCGCGCATGAGTTCGAAATGACCGGCGATGCCATCAGCATCGGCAGGGGTGGGGCGGCCCGTCGCGTGGATCTCCGGATTTCCAGCTCGGAAGATGTTTCCCGTGAACACGCGCGAATCAGGCGAGACCCGTCAGGCTGTTTTTACGTATGTGATCTGAGCATGCTCGGCACGACACTGAACGGCACGAAGCTGCCCAAGGGCTACGACGAGGTC